>NZ_LOKU01000020.1:0-90553 GCF_002211295.1 Rhizobium sp. N122
AGATGGTGGAGCTGTCCGGGCTGACCGTGCGCGACGAGAACAGTCCCGAAGGGGATATCGAGCTTTCGGTGACCGGTCTCAGGCCCGGCGAGAAGCTCTATGAAGAACTGCTGATCGGCGACAATCCTGAGACAACCGAACATCCCCGGATCATGAAGGCGCGTGAGGATTTCCTGTCCTGGCCGGAGCTTATGAAAAAGCTCAACGCGCTCAATGCGGCATTGGATCGCAACGATATGATTGCTGCCCGTGCAACATTGGCTGAGCTCGTTTCCGGCTATTCGTCAACGGGCGAGGTCTCGGATCTGGCTTTGGTCGGCGTCGAAACCAATACGGCGGCGTGAACGTGGTTGCAGCGTCCGTAAAATCACCGCGACGAGGCAGGCGAAGATCGGCATAGCCGTGCGATAAACGGGATCCCATGAGGCATCGTGATAAGCCCAAGTTGCGGTCTTTTGACGATTGACATTGAAGGTCCGATAGGATTGAAGCGTCTTTAGGCTCCCAGCTGTTATGAAATTCTTTGCTAAATTTGAGCCTATGGCGGATTCTGAAAGCTGCGATCATGGAAAAAAGATTATTTGACGAGGAAATTAATCTATTCTCTGTTGTAGCCTTTCTGAGACGTGGCATGGCCATCATTATTGTGTGCTGCTCCATCGGAGTTGCACTAGCAGGCACGTTCCTCTGGCGTAGCCAACCTTACTATCAAGCCTCCGCGCAACTAGTGCTCGCAACCACGTCGGCTCCGACACAGCTCGATCCTGATGCCGTCGGTCTTGTGGAGCCTCGTGAGCATGTTACTTTTCGTCTGCGATCTCCATCAGCTTTCGATCAGCAGACCGTCTCCGCCTGCTCTGACGGCGGCCCGGTAACCGCCGAACAGATTTCGCAAAATCTGAGGGTGACGGCACCATCAGTTCCCAATGACGTCATCGCAATTTCCTTTACCGCCCCAACCGCTGAATTGGCGCGGCAGTGCGTCGCCGCCATCGTGCGGGGGGTTCAAGAACAGCAGACGCTGGTTGCGTCCACCAGCTCGGAACATCTGAAATCTCAAATCAGGTCACTGCAGGATCAACTGGCGGAAAATTCGAAGCTCCTGAAGGAGGCGCAGGATTCCGGATGGCAGCAGGCAATATATCTCGCGACACGCGACGATGCGATCGCATTGCGTAAGGACATTGCCGACTTGACGGGTAAACTAGAAATAAGCAAGTCTGCAACTCTGCTTTCCCCAATTTACGCTCCATCAAATGCCGTCTCTCCGACCAAGATAACTATTCTGACTGCAGGTCTCTTTGTCGGGTTCGTTATCGGCGTTCTAATCAACCTCCTTAAAAGCGCATACCTCATGCAACGAAATCGCCGTAGCCGGTCGAACGGCTGATGCGTTAGCGCACCTTGAGCAAGGCCGCACGAAGTACCTGCATGCCCCGCGATACAAGCTTCCTGGAGAAGAAATGTACTGGGCTGGCTTTCAACCCGTGAGTTTCAAGCGCAAGTAGAACTTCTTTGTTTTGCTGCAGGATATTCTTCCAGCTGCGATTTGTGGTGCCGCCCATTCGCATCTTCACCATAATGCCGGGCAGGTATTTCGACTTGATACGGTGGCGTTCTAGAAAGCGCATCATTAATTCTACGTCAGCAGCAATCCTATAACAGAGGTCAAACGATCCAAGGCGCTTGTAGACCTCGCGCCGAACAAAGAAGGTTGGATGAGGCGGGCACCAGCCCTTTTCGAAAGCCCGAGGTACAAAAGGCGAAGAGCGCCAGTCGCGCACGATCGTTGAGGTATCATCTTGCCGAACATAGCAGAGATCCCCGTAACATGCTTCCAAGGCCGGATCCCGGAACGCCTCCGCGACCTTTGCTAGAGCGCCCGGCATGTAAAAGTCGTCGCCATTGATGAAGCCGATAACATCGCCGGTCGCAAGACTTATTCCTTTATTCATGGCATCATAGATGCCGAAGTCCTCTTCGGAAACTAGGCGCGTAATAACCTCGCGGCGTTCGTTGATCCGATCAAGCGTGCGGTCCTTTGAGAGTCCGTCGACGACGATATACTCCATATTTGGATAGTTTTGAGCGCGAACGGATTCGATCGTATCAGCAATCGTGGCTTCGTTGTTGAAGACAACGGTGATGATTGAAATTTTCGGTTCGCGCATTCACACTTACTTTCATAGCTGGTGGGTAGAGGCGTGGTCCCCCGGCCTTCGTCCGTGGTTTGCTACCGGCGTTTGGTGGCAGCCCGTTGAACAAGCGCATGGAAATCAGTGATGAAGCGGTTGACGCGTTCATTAGCGATGGCCTGTGCCTTCGCCGCCCGCTCGAACAGAATATCCGGCGAAGACAGATTTGCCGAAGCAAGTGCGTCTGCAAGCGCCTGCGCGTCATGGCGATCGAAAAATACGGCCACTTCGCCCGCCTGTTCCCTGTTGACGTCCAAATCCGACAAAATCAACGGCACGCCCCACGACAGGGCCTCTTCGACTGTCGTGCTCCATCCTTCGAAGAGAGATGGATTCAGCAAGGCCATACTAGCGGTTGCGAGTGGAGCAAGATCGCCATATGGGATAAGACCGAGAAGAATGAAGTTTGAGGAGAGACCGGAACTGTCGATAGCAGCCTTCACACGCGGAAAATAAGAGGGGTCGCGCGGATCAGACTGGCTGCCACATGCGACGACAGTAACGTCTTGACCGCGGCCACGGAGGATCGTCAATGCCTCCACGACAAGAAGATGGTTCTTGTGCTGCCAGAACTGGTTGGGAAGGAAGACATACCGCTCAGGCAGTCCATATTTGTCGGCAAGAGCACGAGCAGCCGCAGGAACAATCACGACCTTGGGCGGCACCGCAAACCTGACGACGTGTGTGCGCCCCCGGGAGGACGGATAGAAAACTTCGCACGAGACGCGCGAGTCTTCGCTGCTCAACATGATCTCGCGTTTTCCCAGGACCTGAATTCTAAACCCTATATCGCGTTTCCAGTAGCCAAGCTTACTGAAGAGATGGGGGAGGAAGCGGTGCTGGAAATCTGGGATCCAGGCAATAGCGGGGATGCCGAGATTGAAACCAAAAAATTGTGCCACCTCAAATACGACATCTATCTGGTGAGTTCTGAACAGCTTACGCACACGCCAGTCGGCGCCGGTGACAAGACCGGTGAGCAGAGATCTAAAGCTCCTGGATCTGTTAAAGAGCGGGCTACGGACCACCTCAACGCAATTGAGAGCCGCAAATGGAGTTATATCTTCTTCATCGACGTCGGTTCCAAAGAACATAACGGGCGTAAGAGCTTTGCTCTGATCAGCGGACAGCAGCCTAGCGAGATTTATCAGATAGTTATAACCGCCGGTCCAGTCTTTCCCGCCGATCATCGTAAAGGCAATACGGGTCATGATCTCACACCGGATTCCGATCGAAACCACCTGACATAGCCTGAGAGGCCTTCCATCAAATCCTTTTGCCACTCGAACCCGAGGGCTGCGAGCTGCTCGGATTGGGCTATCAGGCTTTGAGGGTCGCCAGCTCGTGCTTTACCCGAAAATTCAATCCTGGCTTCCAAATTGGTATCGACCGCCCATGCTTGGGCGATACCTTCAACGATCGCGCGAACATTGGTGCCGCGGCCGGTGCCGATATTGATAACCTTTGGCGAGGGGCTCGCCTCGGTGTGGATAAGCGACAGCGCGCGCGCGACGTCGGTCACTGCCGTCCAGTCTCTAAGCTCGTTGCCACTGCCACCGAGAAGGAGTCGCTCAGGGTGAACCTCGAGCTGGGAGCAAACGTCCCAGAGCAATTGCTTGCGTAATCCCTCCCCATAAACTGAAAACAGCCGACCGATCACGACCTTTAACTCGTAACTCTCGCAATAGGAGATGCAGAGAGATTCCATTATATGCTTGTGATGACCGTAGGGAGAGAAGGGGTTGGGTTTCGCCGTTTCAGCTATCTGACCTGTGTGCCCTGCCCCGTAAACAGCAGCGCTAGAAACCGCCACTAAGCTGCTTTTAGGGGCCTCCAGTCTCATCCATTCAAGCAGTTCAATGCTCGAACTGACCGTGCGGTGGAAATCTTCGCGAGGATTTGCGATTGCTGCTCCGACCGACGAGCCCCCCGCAAGATGGTACACAATGTCCACCGTCCCAAACTGCTGTTGAATCAACCGAAGATTGGGGATATCGACCTCGCCATTATGCCAAGAGACTAGCCCCCAGCGCTGGGCGTGAAGTGGTGACCAGGTACCGTGCCCAAGGCCGAATACGGAGTTCCCGGCAAGTGCAAGCGACTTTGCCAGATATCTTCCGATAAATCCGTGAGCGCCTGTGATTAATATACGAGCCATTCTTTTTCTTTATTGGGGCCGCGTGGCGACGAACGAATATAGCCGGCCCGGCCGCCGATCGAACTTTGCTGCGATATGCGAGAAGATCGTCCAGACCGACCGAGAATTCAAAAGCGCTGGAACGGCTCTGGCGAAGAACGGCAATCGCATGGCAATCTGCGCCTTCAACTCCGCCGGAGTGTAGGGGGCGAAGTTGATCTCGCTCTCCAGCGGCATAAGGAGCTTTTCCATCTTGAAACCGGCCGAAACAATAGAGTTCTGATACTCCTTCAGAAGAAAGGCGTTTTCTCCTCCATAGAGTTTGTGCAGGGGATGGCGATCGAGAAAGATCGGCAAATCGCGTTCGCTCGATATCACATGTTCGCGAACTGCGATGAAGCGCCCGCCGGGCTTGAGCACTCGAAAGAATTCGCGACACGCGGCCGACAGATCGGAGGTGTGATGCAGAACGGCTCTGGCAAAGACCACATCGAAGGCATTGTCGGAGAATGGGAGCTTTTCGGAAAACTCCTCGGCGATCGAAATGGGAAGATGAACTTCTTTGAAGAGGGCACGAATTGCACCAGCCCCCACGAGGTCGCTCGCGTCGGGCTCCAGGGCCGTTACCTCAAAACCTTCCTTTGCCAGAGCATAGCTGGCAATACCACGACCGGCGCCGATATCGACTGCAGTTCCTGGCGCCTGCGGGAGAAATTCGCGAATGGCACCCCACTCGCCGCTCCGCCAATACCGCTCGGCCGCCTGCAGAATCGGATCGTCGTAATAGGCATCGAGCACCAGCTTTTGCTGGTCAGGCTGTTGCCGAAGCCACTGGACGGCAGCTTCCCACGTGTCCAACTTTGTTGCCGTCATGGTTGACCTTCTGTCTCTTTTTGCGTCCGCTTGAGATTCCGAATTATGCGAGCGGGGTTACCGGCGACGACGGTGTAAGGGGGGACATCGCGCGTGACAACAGCATGGGCTCCAATAACTGCCCCGTCGCCGACTGTCACCCCCTTCAGGATACTCACGCCAAAACCAATCCACACCTTGTCCTGAATAAACACCGGCTTGATGGAAACCCCCGTCCAATCCTTCTTTCCCAAGCCCCAATCGGTCACATCGTTCTTGCGCAATTCCCAGTCGAGAGAATGAGAATCATGATCGACGATTGTCACTCCCCATGAGATGATGACATCGTTTCCAATCGTAATTCCGGAATGGCATACCAGGTGACTGGCACCAATATAGCAGCGATCACCAATGCTGATGCTGCCGCGGGGATCATCGAAGCTGATATTGCAATTGATGATACAGTTCTCGCCGACCTTCACATTGCCTCCGCGAATGGATCGCAACGCCAGCCAACGGACATTGCTACCACTCCCGACGAGAAATTTGCTCCGCTTGCGGGCCAACCATCCCGCCGCCATGTTTGCGATCGTGGTCAGGCTAAGCTTCATGCGCTTGCAGCCAGCCGTTGGAAGTTAAGCCATTGGGCACGCTTGTTGTACACGGTTCGTACAGTACGGGTTCCCTCGTTGGCTAACGCATGGAGGCGCTCCGGTTCGCGAAGCAGATTCACAATTGTCCGCGCCGCGGATTCCGCATCTTCATATGTTACCATGCTGATATTATTGACCATACCCTCGGGATAAACACCGGAGTCCGAGACCATCAGCGCACCGCATCCTAGCGCCTCCCAGCACCGCATATTTCCCCTGTCCGTTCCCGCCATATCCACGGCGCCGTTTAGAACAATTTTCGCCTGCGAAATCGCTTCATAAAGCTCGCGTCCGAAAAGAGGGGTACGGGACACTGCGCGAATATTCTTCGGACGTCTGTGCTTCCCAAGCGGCAGAAGCCAGCCAATCGGGCTCTCAGCAAGCCTAGTCAATCGCGACCGATCAAGGTGGTAACAAACTTTAAAATCCCTTCGAATAGCCGACACGGCTTGCAGTATCTCTGCACGCCGACGATGGTGACGGCTATAGCCTCCGACAAAAAGCACATCGATTGGCCGGTCTCGATTTTCGGCATAGCTATCCATTGCCGGATCATGGGCTGGTGCAAAATATTCCGCGCGCCAGCCAAGCTTCCGATAACCTTCCAATATGGTAGGAAAGTTGCAGACGATCAAATCGTAGGCGCCGAAGTCGGTATTGCCGGAAGGCGCCGCTCGCCACATGATTGACTTCCGCACGCAGCCAGGAAGTTTGCGGACGAAATCGTTCCCGTATCGCATCGGATCCGAATTATAAAATATCTCGCTGCGGTGATGTTCGATCTGGCTCAGCAAGATCTGCTCCATGTCGGAGGTGGCGGGCAAACCGTTTTCTACCGCCCAGTATCGTTGAAGTATCTCGTCATCGCCGTTCGTAAAGAAGGTGTCTGGAGAGGCCTCCATCACCGGGTTCAGTATGTGGCAAGCGCCATAGCGATCATCCAGAAAATGAGACAATCTGTCTGAAAAACTTCTCGCATCAACTGCGAGTATATCAAGCCGCCGCATATAAGCAGCATATACCCCGGAATTTTGAAAAACGCGCATATTGGATTCTATACCCGTCCGAGCTGGACAAGATGCTCTTGTCCACCGTCGTTCTTATCTGACACCCACCTCAGCGAGCTGGACAGCGCCAGCACGAATGGAACAATCAAAAACAAACCGCCAGTCATCATCGCAGTTTGAAGTGCGGTCGAAAGCATCACGAATATTCCATAGTGGCCGAGAGCCAGCCCCGCAATCGTTGCGACGGTCTTCCCTCGTTTCACTATTAGCTGGATATCTAGCAAGCGGATAAAAAAACCGGCGAATAGCGAAAATAGAAACACACCCACCCAAGAGAAGTCGGCCCAGGCATCAGCGATAAACATCGCTGTCGAGGTGGAACCTTCCATGCCGCGATGGACGGCGCCGACCAGTACATAGGTTGGTTGACTGGGTTGACCGGTCAGAGAGCCTACCAGCCAACTGAACTTACTACCCCAACCATAGGGGAGAACACTTGGAATTGCGGCATAATACTCAAGCAAACTTTCGTTTGCGATCATGAATATCCGATAAAATAGAAAATCGAGCGCGTCGCCGACACCATGCAATTCACGAATGGCAACAAGCACCATCGCACCAAACAAAAGAACACAAAGGGAAATAAATTTAATCGCCATCCCCAATGGCAGATCCAAAGATTTGCGAAGATGTTCCACGACTATCAACTGCAGTACAAATATCGCCAATGGCGCCTTGCTCAAAGTCGAGGCCTTGGCCACCATGACGGCAACGATAAAAGCCCACGCGATCGCTGGCAGTTTCATTGACCGCTGTCTTAAAGCTATAAAACAGCAAAAAGCAGAGAAGGGAAATAGGTTGGAGACGAGGAGATTGAAAAGATAAAAGCGGCTTCCACCCGACTCGCGCCGCATCGCAATCTTCGCGACTTCGCTTGCATCGGAAATGAAGTAGACAATAATTTGGGGGATTTTGTTTTCAACAATAATAAAGGCGAGAATGATAAAGAAGCCGATGGTCGAGATTATTTTGAGTCGTTGAGCGACACCGCTGGCTATCCGGACAGGCTGAGTGCGCCAGGAATGCAGTGCCGCCTGGATCTGTTGATGGTTAACGCCGAACGCGAAATCCGCTCCTGCTATACCGATAGTGATGCAAACAAATGAAAGGGCAAGAGAGAGATCCAGTGCGCCTATAGCATCGTAGTAGGGAGCGGAAGACATGATTGTCTCAAAAAACTTAGTCTGGATACCCCATATTCGAGTGTAATAGAGATACATGGGCCCATGAAGCGCCAGCATCAGACCTAAAAAAACTGACGAAAGCGTCAGATTGATCCCCACCCTCCAGACGTAGAACGCCACCGACCATGTAACAGCCATGGCAAAGACGAGGCTAGTCGACATCTGCTGCCTCTGCGGCTGCGTTACGTGTCGGCAGGAGTGTCCGTGTCATGTTACGCAGGCGCAAAAGCGCTTTATGAAGCCACATGCCGTTCGGATAATTGCTGTGCGGTACTGGCGGGGCCTCGATATACGATTGGAGCTCTTCCGGCTTCAATCCCAGTTTTTTGGCCACGAACTTTGTTTCCCTGCGGGCATCCTGAACGGAGATGATGGGCTTTGAAATTTCGCGCAGCGCCTCCTCCCGTGTCATTTGTCCGGCAACAATCAAACTTGAAAGGTGAAGCCGTCTTTTGTCAAAGTTAAATTTTCTCGGAAGATAGATATCCTGGTAGAATTTTGTGAATCTGGATTCACTGTGTTTGCCACCGTAGTCACGCCACCCATATTCGCGCTGAAGCTCAGTGCGCGCCTCTTCCTTATTGTAGTCGATGTAGTTGAGCGGACGGTGAATGGTGAGTTGCCGGCGGACGCGGGTAAGCCAAATATACTCAAGAGGGCTCATGAAGGGATAGGTCGTGAGCTTCAAGGAGCCGAAGCGTTTTTGAATCGCGCTCGCATGTGTTCCGTCAATCGACGGATAGCCAAAGCCGCGGGGTATCACCGATTCTGACGCGAAGTTTACGCCGCTGAGGAAGTGACGAATGCCGAATTTAGCTGCTGTCCTATAGAGGGTGGAAAAGAATGCATGATCTTGCGGGATGTCCTGATTGAGGACAGAAGCCTTCATAAACGCAATCTGCAGATCGCGCATCTCCTGCCACTCGATTACATACGTGTGAAGGTCGAGATCGAGTTTTCGGACAAGAATTTCAATATTGTGGACGGCGGGCTCGGAATTCCAACCGCCGTCAACATGGACCGCCAGAAGACGAAGACCATGCTTTCGGGCGGCGAGATGCGCAAGAAACGCGCTGTCGATTCCACCGCTAAGCCCGACCATCGCATCGTATGGCTTACCTGCGCCTTCTTCCTTCAATGTGGCGATCAATCGCCGCATTCGAACATCGCCTTCCGGGCCAGTCCACCACTCGTGCGGCTTGCGATTCAGCGCATCCCGACAGCAGTTACATTGGCCGTTTGCGTCAAACACGATCGACGGGTTGGAATTGTCCATGGCGCAAAATGAGCAAACTCGCGAGGCGTTATCCATGAGCACCTTGCTCCGTCTCCTCCAAAATTTCTGGTGCAGGGTAGCTTATAAGGACTGCCCTTAGCCGGCCGATAAAGGTGAAGGCGCTCCCCGAGGCCGCGGCGGAAGCGCCGGCATGAAGGCCTTCCTCCATGTGGGCGACGTTTCCCGCGCCACCCAAGGCAACGACCGGAATGCTCAGCTTTCGGCTAATCGACTGGATCAACTCAAGATCATACCCGTTGCGCGTGCCGTCGAGAGTTTTCGACTGAAGAATTATTTCGCCAACACCGGCATCCTGCAGCCTCAGGCAGAATTCTATCGGCTCTTGCCTCGCACCGCTTGAAGCGTAGCAGCTCGCCGCCGCACCGCGACCCTCAACGTCGACACAGGCAACCAGAGCCTGGCTGCCCATATCGGCAGCGATCGCTCCCACCAGTTGCGAATTGCGCGCGCCTTGACCGAGTACAAACTTCTCGACGCCGGAGCGGTTAAGTTCCTCGCACTGCCTAAGCTCGGTGATGCCGCCGCCATATGCCAAAGGCATGAAACATTCGGTTGCGAGTTCGCGAACGAAGCCGAGGTCAGGACCTCGCCCCGTACGCGTGGCGTCGATATCGAGAATGCAGATCTCGTCGACTTCCTTTTCGTTGAACAGGCGCACAACATTGAAGGGATCGCCGACGTAGGTGCGCTCACCAAACTCTATCGTTTTCACCAGCCGACGCTTCTGATCGACCAGCAGGACGGGTATAAGCCTTTTTCTCATCAAAGCTTTCCGAATGCTTCAAGAACCCGCATCCCGAAGCGGTGGCTTTTTTCAGGATGAAATTGCACGCCGCTGACATTGTTCGAACTCATTGCGCAACATAGCTCCTCGCCGTAGTCGATGACGGCGGTAACGTCATTCGGATCATCGCAATCGACAAAATAGCTGTGGTCGAAATAAAAGCGCTCCCTCCGGTTGGACCTGTCGAACAGAGCGCTTTCTCGGCACGGCCTTATCTCAAGCCAGCCGATATGAGGAACTTTAAGGGATGATGTTGCCGGCAGCCTGATGCGCTTCACATCCGCATTTATCCAGCCGAGTCCCGGTTCCGAGCCTTCCTCGCTGGATCGCGCCAACAGCTGCATACCGAGACATATGCCGAGAACAGGAACCCTCCGATCGCGCACAGCGTGATTCAGTGGATCGACTAATTTTCTGTTTCTCAACGTGGCCATTGCTTTGTCAAACGCACCGACCCCTGGAAGAATGAGCTTCGCAGCACTTTCGATCTCTTTGGGATCACCGCTTGGCCGAGCATCGATCCCCAGATACTCCGCCATATTGGTAATTGCGCCGATATTCCCGACGCCATAGTCTACCACAGTGATCACTCAAAACCCTCTCTTGCGTTTCACAAGATGGTTACTCCATCCAATCAGGCGTCTCTCGGACAAAGCCGTTCTAACGGACCCATAGATACGGGACAAGATAATGCTCCCGGTTTTCGTCGTCATCGCCACGGCTGCGATCGCGGCGGAGACAACGCAGACAGAACAGACATACGCGAAAGCGAGGGACAACCAGCCATTGATCCAGGTGAAATTCAGGCCTAAAGATCCGACAACTATGCAGATGCCAACCAAGATAGGAGCAACTGTACAGGCGAACATTTGCTCCGCGCTGAAAGTGCGAAAGAAGCAATTGCGAGTCACCAAAAGCGCGAGAGGCACTCTTACAAGGCTCGCAGCAAGCAAGCCTGCTCCGGCAGCGTATGGACCGTAAAACCAAATGGAAACAAAAGAAAAAACAACCGTCATCACCGAATAGGCAAGCGATGTATATGCAGCCGGTGCGTTTCTGCCCATTCCCATGGCGTAATACTGGAATACATTCGACCCGCACCCGACGATGCCGCCGAGAATGAGTATCTGGAGCAGATGCGTGCCGCCTGCAGCGGTTTCTTCGCCGACCCAAACCGTCAACAGCGGCCTGGAGAGAACCGCGATTGGCGAGAGTACGATGGCTCCGAAAGCCGAATTGCCCCACGAGGCGAGCATGAAGAAATCATGCCGCTCCTCTTCGCGGCTGTTCGACATGTTGCCAAATCGAGGAAACAGGACTTCGCAGATACGTATGACCGCGATGTAAGCGGCCTCCTGGAGGCGATTGCACACGTTATATTGGCCGACAACGGCAGACGGCGCGAGCGAAGCCAGAACGTAGCGGTCAATCTGGTTGCCAAAGATTCCGGCAAGCTGAGAAAGGCTTTGCCATTTTCCAAAATGAAGCAATGATTTCAGTTCGTCGGTAGACGACGAGATCAATCTGCCGCTCTCCCGGAATTCCGAGGATGTAACCCATATCCATCCTGCAGTCGAGAATACAAGACTTCCAGCAAATCCGAGCAAATAGCCATTCAGCACTGGAAATGACCACGTGCATCCCAAGGTCACGATGATGGTTGCGAATGAACTCCACGCTGATGCTTTGGCCACCAATTGAAAATTTTGCTTTCCCACGCAAATACCTTGCAGGACAAACGAGAACTGCTGCGCCACGGTGCCGGTTGCGACAATGAGGAAGGAGACGGTGAGATTCTGTGATGGAAGAGACGCACCGGCGATGCCGGCCATGATCCATGGACCGGCAAGCACGATCCCCAGCCAAGCCACCGCCGAAGCGATCAGGCAGATTTTCAATCCGACGATAGCAATACGGGCGGCGGCATGCTCCTCGCCACGTCCAATCCGCGCGGAAATTTCCCTGACAACGGCCTGCCCGAGCACCGTGCCGATCAGCGTCACGGGAGCTGCGATAGCGATCACTATGCCTGCGCTTCCCAATGCCTGCAGTCCAATCCAGCGCACGACGAAGGGCACCGTGGCAAGATTAGCAATCAGCGTAAAAAGGAAACCCGCAAAATTCCAGCCTGAGTTTCCAAGAAGATTGCTGCGCCTTCCATGGCTCTCCGGGCGTTCGTCACTCACTCGGCGAAGCCCCTGATCATATCTGCGACGTACAAGAGTTGAGCTTCTGTCATTTCAGGAAAAATCGGAATTGAAAGAATCTTGGATTGATTTCCAAACGCGTTGGGAAAATCTTCCGGCCGATGCCCAAGGCGTTCGTAAGCCGGCAGGAACGGCAGCGATATCGGATAGTTGACCACGGTTTGGATGCCGGCATGATTGAGGTGGGTTGCCAGGGCATCGCGCCGCTCGTGCTTGATCACAAACAGGTGATAGACGTGATTTCGCCCGGCTGCCGTTTCAGGTAGTTCCAGCCCACCAATATCTTCGAGGGCGCGCACATAGCGTCTCGCCCATTCCTGCCGCTTCGCGGTCCATTCCGGCAGACGCGGCAGCTTCACCGACAGGATCGCGGCCTGCAGTCCGTCGAGGCGGCTATTTATGCCCTCGATCTGGTGGTCGCCCTTTGAAAGCCCGCCATGCCGCGCAAACATTGCCATCCGATCGGCAAGTGATTTGTCCTTGCAGGTAATGGCGCCTGCGTCGCCCATCGCACCAAGGTTCTTTCCCGGGTAGAAAGAATAGGAAGCGACATCCCCGAAACTTCCGACGACCTGCCCATCAATCTCAGCCAGGTGGGATTGGGCACAATCCTCTATGACCCAGAGACCGTGCTTCCGGGCGATAGCCATGATCGCAGTCATATCGGCCGGTTGGCCATAGAGATGAACCGGGATGATGCCAACCGTTCTAGGCGTGATCTTCGCTTCGATTTGAACAGGATCGATGGTGTATGTCGAAGCGTCGGTGTCGCAGAAGACAACATTGCCGCCGGCCTGTGAAATGGTCTCGGTAGTTGAAATCCACGAATGCGCAGTCGTAATAACTTCATCCCCGGGTTTGACGCCTAGCGCGCGCATGGCGATGAAGAGCGAATCCGTTCCATTCGCACATGAGATGCAATAAGGGGCGCCGACGGCGGCGGCAAATTCGTCCTCGAACTTCTGAACGAATGGCCCCCTGATAAACGAGGACGAGCGGATGACTGAAGCAATTGCAGCATCGATCTCCTCCTTTAGCGAGAGATATTGGAGATGAAGATCAGCGAAAGGAACTTTCATGAAACCTGCTCTCGGTAAATTGCGATGATTTCCGTGTGTGCGCCGGCGCCGCCATATGCGCCAACCAAAAATAACATTCAGCCAAGCATCGGCTCAACGCTGAAACAACCCTTCGCGAAAGGCGGAGGCCAACACTCCTTCCCACGGGAGTTGACGGCGAGAATCTGCAAAGCCTGGGGCATGTACCGACGTTGTCCACCAACGACGATCTTCTTGGGACAAACCTAAACCTCATTCCTTGCCGAACGAGGTAAAGGCCGGGCGGGGTTGCCGGCATAGGTACCAGAAATGGTGATATCCCGGGTTACAACCGCGCCTGCGCCGATGACGACATCGTCGCATATCCGAACTGCCAGGACCGTAGCGTTTGAGCCGATCGAAACTCGGTTGCCGATCCGGGTCTCCTTCCAGAGCGCGCGATTCCCCCGCGCAGGCCCACCTCCCGAAAAAAGGTCGTTCACAAAAACAACCCCATGTCCGATGAAACAATCCTCACCAATCTCCACAAGTTCGCATATGAAACTGTGTGACTGTATCTTTGTGCGGGGCCCGATCTTCACGCCCTTCTGGATTTCGACGAACGGACCGACGAAACAATCATCCGCAAGTTCGCATTCATAGACATTGGCGGGCTCAACTATTTTTACCCGAGCGCCGCAAACGACGTCTCTGACCTGCGCCTTCCAGAGCGTGGGGGAGTCGTCGGTCACTGCGAAGATCGTCCCAGTTTCGAATGTTTCACTTCCAAAGGCAATTTCACTTCCTGATTGGACGCGATTGATTCGTAAAGTGCGGAGATCAGCTCGAGACTCTGACGTCCCTCATGACCATCCACGATGGCTTTTGTATCGTTCACTAGGCAATCGACGACATGTTCGTAATAAGCCTGATGACCAAAACCATAAACGTTCGGAGGATTAACAGAGTACCTCTCCATAACTTGCTCATCGCCTAAGTCATGGTCGCCGAACTGCCAGGTGCGGATCTTGTTCACCGCAAAGCCCGCAATCTCAACAGAGCCCCCAGCACCAAGTATCGAAATCGATCCTTCAATGTCCTTGGGTCGCGTTGCTGCGGTGGCTTCTATAATGCCGAGAGCACCGTTGCGGAACTTCAGTGTGGCTACGGCAGTGTCTTCCGCCTCGATATCCACCAACGCTGTCGCCGCGCGCGCGTGCACACTTTCGACATCACCCATGAACCAAGTTAACATGTCGATATGATGACTTGCCTGATTGGCAAGGACACCGCCGTCATATTGCCAGGTACCGCGCCAGTTATCCTGATCATAGTAACTCTGATCGCGGCACCATCGTACCCTAACCGTCCCGAGCACGAGCTTTCCGAAGCGGCCCGCATCAAGAGCTTCGCGCGCTTTCAGGACCGGGACGTTAAACCGGTTTTGTTTGACGACAAAAAGGCGAATGTTGTTGTCATCACACGCCTTGATCATCGCTTCAGCGTCGGTCAAAGTCAGCGCCATTGGCTTTTCAACCACGATGTGCCGTTTGTATTTTGCAGCAGTTATGACGTGCTCTGCATGCATGCCACTTGGCGTCAATATCGATACGACATCGGCGTCCGTGTTCTGGAGCATTTCGTCGATGGACTGATAGTGAGGAACGCCGAATCTTTCTCCGAACTCCTTTGCCCTTTCTTCCACTACGTCACAAACTGCGACTAGCGACGCCCCGGTTATCTGTGACAAGCCCAACAGTTCGGAATGTCTTTTAGCAATGCGTCCGCATCCAACAATAGCGAATTTTATCAAGAGCTTCTCCCCGCGCGACAGTATCCGCCGCCCAAAATAATTTGGCGATTCACATTGACATCCCCTGAGCTAGCCGGACACCCTTCCGCGATCAAGCGTCGTTCAACGGTCGAACCCACCATACCGGTATGGCCAGCAATGATTTTTTCTGGAAGACTTCTCATATTTGCTTGTGCACCCGTGGCATGACCGGAGGCACCCGGTTTTATCGGCGACCGCACATTGCCATGTGGGACTCGCGCGGACAGGAATGATTAGGCCTCATTGGGTGTTCTCGCCAAAAAAGTCAATCTTCATCACTGGCAGCAAACCCACGTACTCTTAGTTTTCCAAACTCACGCGGCCACGCTGACACGGGGTGGAATTGAAAGCGCTAGTTTACATGGGATGATATTTTTGCGGCTCTCCTTTGATGGACTCTCGAAAGTCGCGACCGTGCGATGAGGTGAGCCGCCCCAATCGAAATGACGAAAAAATATAATGGAAGCAATGGTACTGAGTAGCGTGGGTTTCCGAGAGGAAACGCATACGCGACAGCAAAGGCTGGCGCCAACGAACAAAGAAGCAATATTGTTACCTCCTTCGCTTGTACCGTCAAAAATGCAGCAGCCAGCAAAGCCAACAAAAGCCAAAGGTCGGGCGGCAGAACACCTATATTTATTGGGTCACGAAGCGCCACCCCGAAGGTCGAAATGTACGGATTGAATGCTGCATGGATCTTAGCGTTTGATAGAACCGCGAACGGAAAAACTGCCGCGTCCGAGGCTGCTTGCGGTCCAAAAAAACGGTCGAATGCAGACCGATAGTCCTCCGATGATGCCCAGCTTTGCCAACGATAATAGCCGTAAAGATGATCGAGAAAATTCCTGGGAGAGTATCCCGGAAAGACTTCATGCGTTTGCGGAACTACCGCCGACGGCAAGATCGCTCCGATTGAGGCCATGGCATATAAGAACCGGTTCAATTGAACACTCGCCCCATCCGAGCGTAGCGCACTGGCGAGTTCCTCTGCCTTTTCGTTGATCTCGCTATTGGAGCGTCCTTCAGCTCTCCACTTTTCAGCGATTAATAGCGCGTCGGACATTGTGATACCGCTATGCGTCAAAGTATCCGGAAACCCTGCCACGTTAAGGAGCGTATTCACTGTCGACGAGGGGTGCGGATTAGCCTGCGACGCCGATATTAGAAGGTTGATACCGCCAGCTGGCAGAAAAAATTGTCCGTCCTGCAGATATCTGTATGTGGGAAACGCTAGGGCCGAGCCGGCCGACACAGCGAAAAGGACAACCATCCATCTAGAAATAAGAAATGCCCGGGAAATAAGTGCGTAGAATAACATTAACGCGACTATAGCTCCCCAGTAACTTCTAAACTGGGTCACGCACGCGATCACTATAAGTGCCCCAACAACACAACTACTGACAGACCGATTCCCCCGCGCTATCCTTAAACAACACGAAAAGCCAATCATAACGAAAGATGAAGTGCACGATTCGGTCAGAACTGAATTATGAAATGCCTGATACGCTGGCAGCAGTAACAGCAATAGGACAAAAATCATGTGCACGGGCGATGGCCAAAGGCGATAAACCGTCCGAAATGCGAAAATGAGCGCCCCTGCAGCCACCATGTGCTGGAATATTGCGAGCGCCGGCCATTGCCAGGAGACCGGCAACTCGCTGAGCAAGAGCCAGGCTACCGGCACGCCAGGCCCGAGATGGCTAAATATCCATTGACCTGTTGTTTGGTAAAACAGCTGCAGTCCGCTAGGCGAAGACATGGCAGTGGCCAATGATATATAGTCGCGTGAATCGATCCAATACGTCGCACCGAAGACTACTAAGGCATAGACATGGATACAAATAATGAGAGGGTAAGTGAACAACTCAACTCGCGACAATCGATCCACCTTGATTATTAGGCCGCTTGTCATTCGGTTCTGCGAGAACATTCATGCCTCCACCTTCTGGAATTGCCTTACAGACCAATTCCAGGCTCTGCGGCAGCAACTTCTTCAACTCGATCGACGAACTGTGATGCTCAAAATTTGATCGAATTTCTCTGGTTTTCCGAATACACGTAGGGAGCCAACTCAAGCATGATTTTGGGACGAAATGTTGAGATCATATTCGTCGCGCCAAGAAGCACATCCAGTTCAAGCACATCCAGTTTATTCCTATCGACTACCCACGGTAGACACAATGTCGACCGCGGATCTGCAAGGGCTTGGTGCATCAGGTTGGTCTTTAACGACCACTATCGGGGCTAGTCTGCCCTGCCATCCGTCCGCCCGTTCACAAAAGGCAGCACCTGATGGACGAGGCGATCGAATTTCAACCATAACGGAGGAACTTTCAACTCCCACACCTCATTTGTGATTGGGTCGGCATGCCCAGCAGCGATGATCATCTTATCGCCCACGACATAAGTCGATTGTTCATGCCTTGGTCGCCAGCTGTCAGATAAAGGCAATCGCGTCCAATCAATGCCGTTGTCCGTGAACCAAATTCCGCCGACGTTCAGCGTGCTTTTACTCCAGCCACCAATGACCCACATACGATCTCGATACTCTGCCGCCGAGAACCAGATCCGCCCGCTCCACGGCGCATCGGAAACTTTTTTCCAATGGAGACCATCTTCAGAATTCCAGACATCGTTCAAGGCGATGTAGTCTGGGTGATACGACCCGCCTCCAAGAACCCATAGTTTTCCGTGATAAGCGACCGCTGCGTGATATGCTCGCGGCTGCCATGCCGCGTGCTCTGTCACCTTGGTCCAATTGATACCATCGCTGGAGTTCCACACGTCGTTCTTAAGGGTCTGCTTGCCATCAACCCACTCGAGGCCTCCAAGAATCCACAGCTTGCCATTTAGCGTGACAATTGGCGTGGCTGTTCTTGGGCTCCATGAAGCCGCTGCTTGCACGTTGCTCCAGTGGATTCCATCATCGGAGTTCCACACTGAATTCGTGGCGGGGTGCTCCGGATCCGAGAGTGTGGTGCCGCCGAGTACCCACATTCGGTCCTTGAAAACGATCGTCATCGGTAGGTCGGTATAATAGAAAGGTAGCTCCGACTGGACTAGATCCCACTTGACGCCATCGGCCGAATTCCAGACATCCCGAAGCAACTCTGTCGGCTTTGTTTTCCAGCCCCCCAAGAGCCAAAGCTTGTTGTGATACACGAATTCTCCAGCCGAATCGCGCGGCGGCCAATCGGCAACGGCGACCCGCTTCAAGCTGGGTTTGGGGAGCCCCGGTGCCCCGCTATAAACCCACCCGAGAACAAGACAAAAAACGACCGGTGGAAGTATGCAGAAAAATAAAAGCCTTTTGACTCTTGAATTCATCATTTCATCCCGGATCACTTAATGGGGAGCAGGCACTTATGACCGCACAAGCATCGCTGTGTTGAGAGCGACCTGGTCAGACCGGTACCACTTCATGGCAGGATGAAGGTCGAGGCTCGAGGGCCAATATTCTATCGCCGCAGCAAATGCAAATCATGACATCCTGAGCGGCGACGGAAGACGAAAGTTGGGCTGAAAGCTTGCTCCGAACGCTCTCCGCCAGCTCCTGCACCCGGCTAGACGGGATGCGGCCGATCAGCATCGGGGCGGTGCATCGCGCTCGACCGGCGGGCGACATTCCTGCCCTTACGCGGCATCGAGCCGCCTCGCGAACTGAATATCCACTTTGCGAATAATCCCGCACGCAATCGGCTTGCGGTGCAGAAGCGTTAACGCATTGGATGCTTAGTTTGGTCGTGGAAATCCAAACGCCCAACTGGCTGCCTGTGCCCGGAACTTACGTCGGCGGCACAGCTGATCGGTCTGTCGAGAGGCCCGAATGCAATCGAATGACTCGATTGTATCTTTTCAAACAATGATCCCAAGGCCGATGGGGACCGTCATGGCAGGCTGGTCAGAGGACACCATGGCTTACACAAACGTCGAGCAGAGCGCGAAAACATGAAAGCAGATCCGATCCCGTCGACGAGCAGGCTCGCGAAGGTTCGGGCATTCATGTCCATACCTCTGGACAAGCCGGAATTGCTCAAGGCGCAATACCGGGCCTTTTCCTATCAGCTGCCGCTCATGTATGTGATCCTGCTGACCAATACATGGGTGCTGGCGGCGACCCATATGTCGGTCGCGCCAGCCTGGTTGGCCGTCTATATCCCGATCATGCTGACATTGGTCTGCGCGGTTCGCCTTATGGCCTGGTCGCGCTCCCTGCGCGTTACACCGACCCATGAGGTCGCCGCGCGGGCGCTCTCGCGCACCAATCGCCTCGCCAGTATTATTGCCGTCGCCTTCACCGGCTGGGCTCTGCTGTTGTTTCCTTACGGCGACGCCTATGCCAAGAGCCACGTGGCCTTCTATATGGCGATTACCGTTATCGGCGTCATTTTCTGCCTGATGCATCTGCGCCCGGCAGCCTTTACCGTCGCTGCCATCGTCAACGGCGTGTTCTTCATCTTTTTCGCCCTGTCGGGCAATGCCGTCTTCATTGCCATCGCCATCAATACCGGTCTTGTTTCCGGCACTATGCTGATCACCCTTCTCATTCAGTACCGGGATTTCACCCGGCTGATCGAGGCGAAGATAGAGACCGAGGCGCTCAGCAACGAGAACTTTCGCCTCGCCAATCTTGACAGCCTCACCGAGCTTCCCAATCGCCGCGCGTTCTTCTCCCATCTCGGGGAAGCATTCAGCCAAGCAGAGCCCAGTGGGCAAAGCCTTGCAGTCGGCATCATCGATCTCGATGGCTTCAAGCCGGTCAACGACCTCTATGGCCACGGCATCGGCGACAAACTGCTCTACGAGGTTGGCCAGCGTCTGGCCGGGCTCTGCGCTCAGAATATCCATCTCGCGAGACTTGGCGGCGATGAATTCGCACTGATCATTTCAAGACCTTCGAGTGAGCCCGAACTGCTCGCCCTCGGAGAACGCCTGTGCACCGCGCTGCGGGTGCCATTCATTTTTGCCGAAGCCGCCGTCCAGATTTCGTGCTCCATCGGCTTTGCGGTATATCCCGATAACGCCGGGAGCGCGGCCGATCTTTTCGAGCGTGCCGATTACGCGCTCTATCACGGCAAGCGGACCATGCGCGGCAAAGCCGTTCTCTTCTCGTCGGACCACGATGCGGAAATCCGCCGTGATGCGCGGATCGAACAGGTCCTGCAGATGGCTGATCTGCAGGAGGAACTGAGCGTCGTGTTTCAACCGATCGTCGATGTGCGGTTGGACGAAACGATCGGCTTCGAGGCGCTGGCGCGCTGGACGAGCCCCGTTCTCGGCAGCGTCTCGCCGGTTCAGTTCATTCCTGTCGCCGAAAGGGCGGGCTTCATCAATCGCCTGACGCGACCGCTTCTCGAAAAAGCCCTCACTGTCGCGGCCAATTGGCCGGCCGGTATTCGTCTTTCCTTCAATTTGTCGGCGCAGGACCTGACCTCGCCGGAAGGCTTGCTGCATATCATCAGCATTATCCACGCAAGCCGTTTCGATCCCAAACGTCTCGATCTCGAGATTACCGAGACAGCCTTCGCTGCCGATTTCGGCCAAATTCAAAGCGCGATCACCACCTTGAAGGCGCTCGGCTGCGGCATATCGCTTGACGATTTCGGGATCGGCTATTCGAGCCTTTCGCGGCTTCATGCCCTGCCGCTCACCAAGATCAAGATCGACCGCACTTTCGTGACCGACCTGCATCGGAAGCCGGCCAGCTACAAGATCGTCAAATCGCTGCTGGCGCTCGGTCGCGACATGGGTCTCGACTGCGTCATCGAGGGTGTCGAAACGCAGGAAGAGGTGACAGCCCTCAGAGAGCTCGGCGGTTTCCTGATCCAGGGATATTTCTATTCGCGGCCGATGCGTGAGGCCGACATATCAGCGTTTCTGAATTTACGGTCCAGCCTGCCGTTTCAAAATCGCGCTCGCCTTCACTAACCCACCGCGCGTAAGATACCGCTTACGCGTCCACCTTGCCGCGCAGCTCGTCCGCAATCGTCGTCATCCTGTCTGCTGCCGCGTGGCCGATCAGCATGAAGGCGTGCGTTCCGTTCAACCAGTAGACGACGTTCATGCCCTTGCGGCTTTCGATGTCCGGCGCTTTGGGGCCTCCATCGGAACGGACGATGCACAGTGCCATCGGGCCGGTTTCGGGGTCGAGATAGGCGATCTGAGCAAGCGGTTTGCCGTCATATTGCAGGAGCAGAGCGCGTTTGAAATCGATGCCCGGAAGGGCGACGGCTTCGGGGGAAAGCGACAGGCCGAGCTTTTCGTCGAGGCTTGCGAGTTGAGCAGCCTGGACGTCTCTTTCCGGCGCAGGGCCGGCCAGCGTCTCCGGCGTATAGAGCGAGATATAGTCGGCGACCACGGCGCGCCATTCGCTGTTTTCATCCTTCGCAGAAAAGCCTTTGCCGATGCCGAGGACGGCGCGGTCGATAGCGATGCCGGCGATGAGCGAGGCGGCGAGCGCGCCAAGAAGACGGCGGCGGCTGACGAGGGCCGGTGCGGAGCCGGATCTCGGGACCTCACCCACCGGGATGGCGGCGAGCATTGCTTCCAGTTTTTCGCGAGGGGCCTGCGACAGCAGCGGAGCGAAGGCCTGCTCGAAGGGCAGGCTGGCGCGCGACAGGAATTCCAGCCGTTCGGCGACGCTCTCGTCTTCATTCACCATGGTCTCGATGCGCGCGGCCTCATCGGCCGTCAGCTCGCCGTCGATGAAGGCGGTCAGTTCCTCGTCGGAGGGAATGATTTGCTTGGTGTTCATTGCCGTCCCCCTTCCCGCTCGTCACTGGCGAGCTTGGCGCGGGCAGCCGCCAGCCGGCTCATCACGGTTCCGATCGGAATATCCAATATGCCTGCAACCTCGCGATAGGAAAGTCCTTCGACATAGGCGAGGAAAACCACCGTTCTCTGCGCTTCGGGCAGCGCATTCACCCGTTTGAGCACCTGACCCGCCATCACATGGGTCTCGGTGTCGTGGACGCCGTCGAAGGTCAGCACCTCGCCGGCATCGACGAAACCCTGGCCCTCACGCACCCGGCGGGAACGGATCTCGTTCAGCCAGATCGAATGCAGGATCGAAAACAGCCAGCGGTCGAGCCGGGTGCCGGCGACGAACTGATCGGCACGCTCCAGCGCCCGAAGGCAGGTCGCCTGCACCAGATCGTCGGCGACATCGCGCTGATGCGAGAGAACGAGACCATAACGCCAGAGCCTTGCCAGATTTTCCGTCAGGCCGCTCCTGATATCCGCTGCGCTCGCGATGGCCGCCTCCGCCGATTCTCTATCCCATGGAACCGCCGGGTGAACCGGCGATTCCGTCCTGGCGGGACTATAGGCAGGAAATGTGGTGCGCGCGACCGACATTCGGTATCCCTTTCGTGGCTGCGTCCCCGCCCGTGCCGCCGATCAGATCTTCGACGGATCGAGAATGACCGCGTTCAGGTCCTGATATTCCTCGCAAGCCGTGCCGCAGATCGCCTTGATCGTGTTCAACTGATCCTTGGCAAGATCGAGCCGGCCCTTGATGACATAGGCTTCGCCGAGATATTCGCGGACCTTGGCATAGTGCGGATCGGTCTTCACCGACCGGAGGTAATAGGAAATGCCTTCGTCGGTGCGGCCGAGCTTGCGGGTGGCATAACCGCGATAGTTCAGCACTTCGGCCGTGTTCTGATCCTTGACCGTGTCGAGCATAGCGAGCGCCTCCTGATAACGGCCGGCTTTGGCCAGCGAATAGGCATAGTCGGTGCGGTTCTCGTCCGAGACGTTGGCGCTCTGCTGCTTGACGCATTTCTTGGTCTTCTGGTCGTAGATCTCGCCCTTCTTGCAGGTCGGCATCGTGCTGTTGTCATTGCCGACGGCAAAGACCGGGCCGGAGAAGAGGGAAGCGGCAAGGCAGCCGCCGAGAAGGACGGAGGCAAAACGGACTGGCATGATCGTCATCGGAAAACTCCTCAAAGGTGACGTTGCGAGGAGAAAACACCGCTGCCCCGAGCTTTATTCGGCAGCCTCTCTATTTTCGTCATCACGGCTTCGTGATGCCACCGAGGCCGAATAGATCGTCGAAACCGAGTGTTCTCAACGTTACGCCGGGAACGACAAGGAGAATTTCGTGACAGATAGCGTAAAACTCGTCAGCCTCGCCGTCGCCGCACCCGAACATGTCATTTTCCAGAAAGAGGCGGTCGAAGCCTCCGGCCGGCTGTTTGCCGACCGTTTCGAGGATTTCCGCCATCTTGCCCGCGTCTTCGACAGCGCCGGCATCCAAAAGCGCCATGCGGCGCGGCCGCTTGCCTGGTTCGACGAGCCGCATGGCTGGCAGGACCGGATGCAGGCCTATGCGGAAGTGGCAGGCAGGCTCTTCGTCGAGACCGCAACCTCTTCGCTACGTCAGGCAGGGCTTGATGCCGGCGATGTCGATTGCGTCGTGACCGTGTCGTCGACCGGTTTTACGACGCCGAGCCTCGATGCGCAGATGGCCCGGCAGATGGGTTTCCGAGCCGATATAGAGCGTGTGCCGGTGTTCGGGCTCGGCTGTGCGGCCGGTGTGTCGGGCTTTGCGATCGCCGCGCGGCTGGCGCGAAGCCGGCCGGGCGCCGTCGTTCTCTTCGTCTCGATCGAGCTTTGCACGCTGGCCTTCCGCCTCGACGAGCTGACGCGACCGAACATCATCGCAACGGCGCTTTTCGGCGACGGTGCCGCCGCCTGCGTGCTGCGATCGGGCGATGGTGGGCTGGCGGAAGTGGAATCGACCGGCGAACATCTCTTTCCCGACACGCTCGATATTATGGGCTGGAAGATCGACGACGGCGGCTTCGGCATCGTGCTCGCGCAAGCTCTGCCGCCCTTTGCCGAAAAGGAGCTCGGCCCGGCGGTGACAGCCATTCTGGCGCGAAACAGGCTGACACCTGACGATATCGGCCGCTTCATCTGCCATCCCGGCGGCACCAAAGTGCTGGCCGCGATGGAGAGCGCGCTGTCGCTGACGCCGGGCTCCCTCGACCACGAGCGCGGCGTGCTTGCCGACTATGGCAACATGTCCTCACCGACCATACTGTTCGTGCTGGAGCGGGCAATCCGCGCCGGATTGCCGGAGCGCTCGGCGATGATTGCCATGGGGCCGGGCTTTTCGGCGAGCTGCGTGACGCTCCGGAGGCTGTCATGATGTGGCCGTCGATCGCGCTGCTTACCTTCGTGACGCTGCAGCGGCTTGGCGAACTCGTCCTTGCCCGGCGCAACACCGCTGCCCTTATCGCCAAGGGCGCCAGGGAAGTGGCACCGGAGCACTATCCCGCCATGGTGGCGCTGCATGCCGGCTGGCTCATCGGCCTCTGGCTGCTGGCGCCGGGCAGGCCGGTCGAGCCCTCCTGGTTTGCCGTCTTCATCGGGCTGCAGGCGTTGCGGCTTTGGGTGCTGGCGACGCTGAAGGACCGCTGGACGACGCGCATCATCATCCTGCCCGGCGCACCGCTCGTCACATCGGGGCCCTATCGCTTCCTCCGGCACCCGAACTACGCGATCGTCGTCGGCGAGATCGCCGCCCTCCCGTTGGCCTTCGGCCTGCCCTTCTACGCGATCGGCTTTTCGCTTCTCAACGCCTGCATCCTCTACGTCCGCATGAAGGCCGAAAATGCCGCACTGAAAAGCGCAGTGATTATGAAATGAATGCGATTTTTCGTTTGCGCCGCAGTATCGGCGGGAGCATTTTCACCCCGACAACAAAGCGGAATGCAGGGGAATGACGAAAAACGCGATCGTGCTCGGCGCCGGTATCGTCGGTGTGTCGGCGGCCATCCATCTTCAGCGGCGCGGCCGACAGGTGACGCTGATCGACCGCAAGGATCCGGGGAACGAAACCTCCTTCGGCAATGCCGGCCTGATCCAGCGCGAAGGTGTTGTTCCTTACGGTTTTCCCCAGCAGCTCGGCCTCTTGCTGCGTTATGCTTTGAATAACCGCATCGACGCGCATTACCATCTCAACACGCTGCCGAGCCAGCTCGCCTTTCTTGCCCGCTACTGGTGGAATTCCAATGCCCGGCGCCACGCGGTGATCACCCGGGCCTATGCGCCGCTGATCCAACATTCGATTGCCGAGCACAAGGACCTCATCGAGGCCTCACATGCGGAAACGCTGATCCGTAGGGATGGCTGGATGAAGATCTTCCGCACGGAAGCCAAGCATGACGACGCCTTAGCGGAGGCCGCGCTCTGGCAAAATGAATTCGGGGTGGAATATGACAGCCTGACTTCGGCCGACATCGCCCGCATGGAGCCTGACATGACAGGCGATTTTGCCGGCGGTATCCGCTGGCGCGATCCGTGGTCGGTGCTCGACCCGCATGCGCTGACCTCAGCCTATCGCGGCTATTTCGAAAGCCTCGGCGGCCGCTTCGTCACAGGCGACGCCGCCTCATTCGGCCCGTTCGGCTCGGGTTGGAAGATCATGACTGCAGAAGGCCCACTCGAAGCCGACGATGCGGTGATCGCGCTCGGCCCCTGGGCGGCGCTTGCAACGCGCCGGCTCGGCTATTCCTTCCCGCTCGGCGTCAAGCGCGGCTATCACATGCATTATGCCGCCAGGGGCGATGCCGTGCTCAACAACTGGATGCTCGATGCCGAACGCGGCTATCTGCTGGCGCCGATGCGCCGCGGCATCCGGCTGACGACGGGAGCGGAGTTCGCAGCCCTCGACGCGCCGAAGACGCCGGTCCAACTCGACCGGGCCGAAGCCGTAGCGCGCACGATCTTCCCGCTCGGCGACAGGCTCGATCCCGAACCTTGGATGGGCGCGCGTCCCTGCACACCCGACATGATGCCTGTTATCGGCAAGGCGCCGCGCCATCAAGGCTTGTGGTTTGCCTTCGGCCATGCCCATCACGGGCTGACGCTCGGGCCGGTGACTGGCCGTGTGCTGGCCGAGCTCATCACCGGCGAAAAACCATTCGTCGATATTGCGGCCTATTCGCCTGAGCGTTTCAACCCGTGACGCCGAGGGAGGCAAGGCCCTTGAGCGCCGTTGCCGCAATGCCGTCGATCGTATCGTCGATATCGACGGTGACGACGCCCGGCTCGCCTGTGGGCACCTCCAGCGTCGCCAGCTGGCTTTCGAGCAGCGAGACCGGCATGAAATGGCCCTTGCGCTCGCCCATCCGTTTGGTCAGCAAGGCTTTGGAGCCTTCAAGATAAATGAAGAACAGGTTTCCGCCGGCCGCAGCCCGCAGCCTGTCGCGATAGATGCGCTTCAGCGCCGAGCAGGAGACGATGATGCCCTCGCCTGTTGCAAGCGACGCCTTGATGTCTTCACCGATGCGGTCGAGCCAGGGCATCCGGTCCTCGTCGGTCAGCGGAATGCCCTTCGACATTTTCTCGACATTCGCGGCCGGGTGCAGCGCATCGCCTTCGACGAAGGCCAGATGCAGGGCTGCCGCCAGCGTCTCGCCGACGGAAGATTTACCACAGCCGCTGACGCCCATGACGATGATCGCGTGGGATTCCTTCATCCGCTCACCCGGCATATTTCCCCCACAATCTGACCGTCCCGCTCAATCGAGCGGGAAGTGACAGGCATATTGTTGCGCACCTTCCCCACCTAGTTCGGGAGAAACCTGACGGCAATAGTCCTGCGCCTTCCAGCAGCGCGGATTGAAGTGACAGCCGGACGGCGGCTTCAGCGGCGACGGCAGTTCGCCCTGTAGGCGGATGCGGTTCTTGGCCCGTTCCGGATCGGCGATCGGTGTGGCCGACAGCAGGGCGGCGGTATAGGGGTGGCGCGGCCGGGCGAAGACCTCGGCGGCCGGACCGGTTTCGACCGGGCGGCCGAGATACATCACCATCACCTCGTCGGCGATGTGGTGGACGACGGAGAGGCCGTGCGAGATGAAGAGATAGGCAAGCCCCATCTCCTTCTGCAGGTCCATCAACAAGTTCAGCACCTGCGCCTGGATCGACAGGTCGAGCGCCGACACCGGTTCGTCGAGCACCAGCACCTTCGGCCGCAGCATCAAAGCGCGGGCGATGGCGATGCGCTGGCGCTGGCCGCCGGAGAACATATGCGGATAACGGCCGTGATGCTCCGGGCGCAGGCCGACGCGGGCCATCATCTCCTCCACCTTGCGGCGGCGGGCGGCGGCGTTGAGATCGGTGTTGATCTTCAGCGGCTCTTCGAGGATTGCGCCAACCTTCTGGCGCGGGTTGAGCGAGCCATAAGGATTCTGGAAGACGATCTGCACCTGGCTACGCAGGCTGCGGTCGCCGACACGGGCGGGCTTGCCGTCGATCAGCAATTCTCCCGACGTCGGGTTCTCGATCATGGTGACGAGGCGGGCGAGCGTCGACTTGCCGCAGCCGGATTCGCCGACGACGGCCAGCGTCTTGCCGGAATGCAGGCTGAAGCTGACGCCGTTCAGCGCCTTGACGGTGGCATCGGCTTTGAAGAGGCCGCGGTTGACGGCGTAGAAGCGGGCGAGATCCCTGCCCTCGAGAACGGCGCCCGTCATACCAGGTCTCCTGTCGGTTCAACGGCCATGACGCCGGGATGCCCGAGCGGCTTGCCGTCCTTCAAAGGATAGTTGCACAGCGCCAGCCCGAGCTCCGGCCCCTGGCGGACGACGCCGCGGTCGCATTCGATCGTGGCGTAGCCGCAGCGCGGCGCGAACAGGCAGCCCGTCGGGCGGCCGTGCTGGCCGGGAACGACACCGGCGATCGAGGGCAGACGCTGGCCGACCTGAGCTCGTTCCGGCAGGGCGGCGAGCAGGGCTGCGGTATAGGGATGATGCGGATCGCGAAACAGCGCCTTCACCGGCTGCTCCTCGACCTTCTGGCCGGCATACTGCACCTGCACGCGCTCGGCGGTTTCGGCAACGACACCCATGTCATGGGTGATCAGCACCAGCGCCATGCCCTGCTCCTTCTGCAGGCGCGCGAGCAGATCCAGGATCTGCGCCTGGATCGTCACGTCGAGCGCCGTCGTCGGCTCATCGGCGATCAGCAGCTTCGGATTGCAGGCGAGCGCCATGGCGATCATCACGCGCTGGCTCATACCGCCCGACATCTGATGCGGGAAGTTCGACAGCCGGTCTTCCGGGGCCGGAATACCGACGAGGTTCAGGAGTTCGATCGAGCGCTCGCGACGCTCCTTGCGGTTGAGGCCCATATGGACGCGCAGGGTCTCGCCGAGCTGGAAGCCGACGGTGAAGCACGGATTGAGGCTCGACATCGGCTCCTGGAAGATCATCGCCATGTCCTTGCCGACGATCCTGCGGCGCTGGCGCCCGGAGATGCCCCGCAGATCCTGTCCGTCGAACTGCAGGCGGTCGGCCGTGATCTTCGCCGTCCAGGGCAGAAGCCCCATCAGGGCCAGCATGGCAACGGATTTGCCCGAGCCGGATTCGCCGACGACCGACAGGATCTCGCCCTTGTCGCAGGTAAGCGATACGCGGTCGACGGCGCGGAAGAGACCGGAAGAGGTCTGGAACTCGACGGTCAGATTTTCGATTTCGAGGAGCGGCATCACGACCTCTTCAGCTTGGGGTCAAGCGCATCGCGCAGGCCGTCACCCATCAGGTTGATGGCGAGGACGGTGATGAGGATAGCAAGACCCGGGAATGTTACGACCCACCAGGCGCGTGAGATGAACTCGCGGGATTCGGCGAGCATCGTGCCCCATTCGGGTGTCGGCGGCTGGGCGCCCATGCCGAGGAAGCCGAGGGCGGCGGCATCGAGAATCGCCGCCGAGAAGGCGAGCGTCGCCTGGACGATCAGCGGCCCAAGACAGTTCGGCAGGATCGTCTTGAACATCAGTCGGAAAGTGCCGGCACCGGCGACACGCGAGGCGATCACATATTCCTTCTCGCGCTCCGAGATGACGGAGGCGCGGGTCAAACGCACGAAATGCGGCTGGTTGACCAACGAAATCGCGATCATGGCGTTGGTCAGGCCAGGCCCGAGCACGGCCACCAGCACAAGAGCAAGCAGCAGCGACGGGAAGGCCAGGATGATATCCATCAGCCGCATGATCGCCGTATCGATCCTGCCGCGGAAATAGCCGGCGACGAGGCCGATCAAAACGCCGCAGACGACCGAAAGCGTGACGACGACGACGCCGATAAAGAGCGAGAAGCGCGCGCCGTAGATCAGGCGCGAGAGGATATCGCGGCCGACGGCATCCGTTCCGAGCGGGAACGAAATGCTGCCGCCCTCCATCCAAGATGGCACGGCCAGCAGCGCCTGGCGGTTCTGCTCGTTCGGCGCATGCGGCGCAAAGATCGGTGCGAAGATTGCGACGACCAGGATGATGATGAAAACGACGAGGCCGATGACGGCGCCCTTGTTGCGGGAGAAGTAGTGCCAGAATTCCGCAGCGGCGGATGGCTGGCCTGATTTGACGGTGACGGTGCTCATGAACCGCTCCTAGTGACGAATACGCGGATTGATGAAGCCGTAGAGGACATCAACAATCAGGTTGACCAGCATGATCACGCCGGCAATCAGCAGAAGACCACCCTGGACGACGGCATAATCGCGCTTGAAAACCGAATCGACCATCCATTTGCCGATGCCCGGCCAGGAGAAGATCGTCTCGGTGAGGATGGCGCCGGCCAGAAGTACGCCGATTTGCAGGCCGATGGTGGTGATGACCGGGATCATCGCATTGCGCAGTGCATGCACGCCGACGACGCGCAGCGGCTTCAGCCCTTTCGAGCGCGCGGTGCGGACATAATCCTCGCCCAGAACCTCGAGCATCGCCGAGCGCGTCTGACGGGCGATGACGGCAAGCGGGATGGTCGCCAGCACAATGGTCGGCAGGATGAGATAGCTGACGGCGGAGGAGAACGCGCCCTTCTGGCCGGACAGCAGGCTGTCGATCAGCATGAATCCGGTAACCGGCTTGAAGAAATACATCAGCGAAATCCGGCCGGAAACCGGTGTCCAGCCGAGATAGCCGGAGAAGAAGATGATCAGCAGCAGGCCCCACCAGAAAATCGGCATGGAATAACCGATGAGGGCGACACCCATCACGCTTTGATCGAACCACGTGCCTCGCTTCACGGCAGCAAAAATGCCGGCGGGCACGCCAAGACAGACGGCGAGGATGATGGCACAGAAGGAAAGTTCGAGCGTCGCCGGAAACAGCGTCAGGAATTCGCCGAGCACGGGCCGCTTGGTGACGATCGAGGTGCCGAGATCGCCTTGCAGCACTTTTCCGAGATAGTCGAAATACTGCACATACATCGGCCGGTCGAAACCGAGATCATGCATGATCTGGGCGTGCCGTTCCGGCGCCATCACGCGTTCACCCGACAGGAGCATGACGGGATCGCCGGGAAGCATGCGGATGAACGAGAAGGCAATAAGGGAAACGCCGAGGAATGTCGGGATCAGCACCGCGAGGCGGCCGATGAAAAAACGCAACATGGCAGATATCCAATAGTTTCCGGCGGTCAGGGGGTGCCTGACCGCCGGCTGCGCCCAGCTCTGCCGGGCATTCTTACATTTTTCTTGTTATTCGGATACGTCGACGCCGTCGAAGCGGTGAATGCCGAGCGGATCCATGAAGAAGCCGGAGACCTTCTTGCTCATCGGAACGAAGACGAGCGAGTGATCGAGGGTCGCCCAGGGAGCTTCCTTCTTGAAGATCAGCTGCGCCTGCTCATAGGCCTTGGTGCGCTCGCCGACATCGGCGGTCAGCTTGGCCTTGGTCATCAGGTCGTCATATTCCTTGTTGCACCACTGGGCGCGGTTGTTGCCGCCGACGGCATCGCAGCCGAGCAGCGTATCCATGAAGTTATCAGGATCGCCGTTGTCGCCGGTCCAGCCGAGGATGACGGCGCCGTCGCGCTTCACGTCGGAGGAGAGCTTCAGATATTCGGCCCATTCATGGGTGACGATCTCGACCTTGACGCCGGCCTTGGCGAAATCCGCCTGGATCAGTTCGGCGGCACGGCGCGCGTTCAGCATGTAGGGACGCGACACCGGCATCGCCCAGACCTTCATGCTGAGATCCTTGACCCCGGCATCGGCAAGCGCCTTCTTGGCGGCATCCGGATCATACTTGTCGTCCTGAACCGCGTCGTTATAGGACCACATCGTCGGCGGGATCGGGTTTTTGGCAACCGCCGCCGCACCCTGGAAGACGGCGTCGATGATCGCCTGCTTGTTGATCGCCATGTTCAGCGCGCGGCGAACTTCCGGCTTGTCGAACGGCGCCATCTGCGTGTTGTAGGCGAGGAAGCCGACATTAAGGCCGGCCTGTTCCATCACCGTCAGATTGCCATCCTTCTTCAACTCGGGAACGTCGGCCGCATTCGGATAGGGGATCAGGTGGCATTCGCCGGCCTTCAGCTTCTGCGCGCGGACGGCGGCGTCAGAGGTGATGGCGAAAACCAGATCGTCGATCTTTTCCTTGCCCTTGAAATAGGTTTCGTTGGCCTTGTAGCGGATGACGGCATCCGGCTGGTAGGCGACGAAGGTGAAGGGGCCGGTGCCGAGCGGCTGCTGGTTGAGCTGCGCCATCTTGCCGTCGGCAGCGAGCTTGTCGGCATATTCCTTGGAGACGATCGAGGCGAAGTCCATGGCGAGGTCGGCGAGGAACGGCGCTTCGGGATGGTTGAGCGTGAACTTGACGGTAAGGTCGTCGACCTTCTCGATCGACTTGATCAGATCCGGGAAGCCCATGCCGGCGGCATATTCGTAGGAGCCGCCCTCGACATACTTGTTCCACGGATTGTCGGCCTTCAGCTGGCGCTCGAAGGAGAACACAACGTCGTCGGCGTTGAAATCGCGCGTCGGCGTGAAGAAGTCGGTGGTCTGATACTTGACGCCCGGATGAAGCTTGAAGGTGTATTCCGTGCCATCGGCCGAAACGCTCCAGCTGTCGGCGAGGCCGGGTTCGATCTCGGTGCCGCCATGCTTGAATTCGACCAGGCGGCTATAGACCGTGCGCGACGAGGCGTCGAAGGTCGTGCCTGCCGTATAAAGGCTCGGGTCGAAGCCTTCCGGCGAGCCCTCGGAGCAATAAACAAGGGTCTTGGACCAGGCCGACGTTGCCATGACCGAAATCAGGGCCGTCGCTGCCAGCATGACAGAGATCTTTTTCATAATATTGTTTCCCGGTTGTTCTTTTTTAATGTCTGGAGACCGCAGATTGGCATCCCGATCGACGGTCGATGGAACGACATTTATCTACTGAAAGCAACGGGCTACGGAGAAAATTTTTCCAGTTGGACAATTTTAGAAATTTTCAGTCAAAAATCGGCCTCATTCGGACAGATTCGGATAAAAATGTCCGGAATTTCGTCGTATTTTGGATAATTGCGCCCCTTAAACGTGCCGCGGCTGATCGGATTCGCGTGCACGCTGAAGAGATTTATCTCTTGCGGTGCCGGCGAGAGGCGACAAAACAAAACCGCGATTGCCGGGGCAACCGCGGTTTTACAAGTCTGTCCTGCTCTTTAGATTCAGGCGGCGGGCGCAACGATTTCGGGTTTGCGATAAGGCTGCTCGCCGGTAATTCCGAGAAGGAAATTGATCTGCGGACGCGCCTTGACGAGGTCGTCGATCGAATATTCGGAAAGCACGGCGAAGAAGGCGTTCAGCGCCTTGCGCAGCGCCGAATTCAGGCCGCAGCTATCGACCAGCGGGCATTCGACCATGCCGTCATCCTCGAAACATTCGGCCATGGCAAAACTGTCTTCCGTCACCCTGACGACGTCGAAGAGCGTGATGTCGGCGGCCGGCTTGCCGAGCCGCACGCCGCCATTGCGACCGCGCACGGTTTCGACCAGGCCCGCCTTGTTCAGCGGCTGGAGGATCTTGAAAAGAAAGAGCTCGGAGACGCCATAAGCCTTGGCGATTTCCGGAATCCGGCTCAAGTGCCCGTCGTTGGCAGCACAATACATCAACATGCGAACCGCATAGTTGGTCTGCTTCGTCAACCGCATGCCATTCTCCTGACTCGTGCCTGTTCAGACCTATATAGGCGGTTTGGTAGTTTTGAACAATTCCAAAATATGAAATTCGCATTCAGCTTATGAGGCCAAATGCCGCGTCGTCAATCCTGCCGCAGGATCCGGTCATACTCCAGAACTGCCTGCTTGCGCTCAGGGCTGCCCGGATGGGTGGAGAGCATGCTGGTGTGGGAATGATCGCCGAGCTTGGCTTCCAGGACATCGAAAAAACGGGCGATCGCAACAGGATCCATGCCGGCCTTGCGCATCAGTTCCACCGAGCGCCGATCGGCCTCCGCCTCTGCACTGCGTGAATAGGACAATGCCAGGAGGCCGCCGCCCTGCGTCAGGATATCCTCAACTCCAGAGCCGACATCGCCGGCAATCAGCATGACGAGGCCGGCGACGCCTGCGGCGCGATAAAGCTGCCGGAGGCTGTGCTTGTATTCGACATGGCCGATCTCATGAGCGAGAACGCCGGTTATCATCTCGTCGTCGCCGCCCGCCAGTTCCACCAGCTGGTCGGTGATGACGATATTGCCGTCGGGAAGCGCGAAAGCATTGGGACCGATCAAGCCGCCATCGCGGAAATTCAGCACATAACGGCCGGCGCCGCCTTCGGCATTGGCAGCGACCTGGCGGAAGCGAGCGGCGATTTCGGCCTGCCGGGCTTCGTCCAACTGGCTGGCGGACAGCGCCGTGCTGTCGAGCGTGTTGAGAGCGCTATAGGACATCGCCTCGGAAACAACAGGCGGCGTCACGAAGACGGCGACTTCGACGAGCGCCGGCAGCGCGTAACGATAGATTCCGACCGCGAGCAAAACGACCGCGATCGCGAAGACGAAGATGCGGGGATGAAATTCCTCCAGCCGATGTACCCAGCCGCTTCTGCCGCCGCCGCGAAGAAAGGCATCGATGGCATCATTCTCGCTGCTCTCGAAGACGGAGCCGTCGGTAAAGACCGCGCGCCGCGGGATCGAGCCGACACGCGGCGTGAAGGAGACTTGTCCAACATCGCCGTCGGAAAGAATGGCCGCTTCTTCGGTCACGGCGACCAGGCGGCCGCCGCGCGACAGCAGGCGCGCGGGCACAGCGCCGCTCGAGTGCGGCGGATACCATTCCCCTCTCGCTATGATTTCTGCGTCAGAAACCAAAATCGATCCCTTCCATGCTCATATATTCCGCACCGATGGCGGCGCCAGTCGTTTGAAACTGCGTAAAGACCTCGCCGATTTCGCCTTCGATGCGGATCGCCGTATGCTCGGCGACATAACGCGCCAGCCGGACCGCCGCCCAGGGGCGCATCAAGCCGAAGGTAAGCATCGTCACCACGACGTTCGATATAGCGATCCAGGCATAGCGCGCACGGGAAAGATCACTGCGCAAGAGATGCCGGCCGTCGATGCGGGTCGACGACCAGACGATGTTATGGACGGCCGCCCGATAGATGAGGCCTGCAAGGCCGTAGACGATGATGAGGCCGAAAACGACAAGATACATTCCCGACACTATCATTAACATAGCGACATCATGCTCGAATGCGCCGGGGTCATTGGCCTGCATCCCGACAACCGCGATCGCGACTAACCCGGCGAGAACCACCAGGCCCAGCACGACCATCAGGGCCGGGATGAGAAGGGCGCGGTAGAGCGCGCCGATCTTGGGATCGGTCTCGAACGGCCGATTGCCGTAGCGGAGATTGTTGAAAACATAGCGGTTGAGCCAGCGGCTGGCCAAGGGCGCAAGCAGTCCCAGCGACAGGAAAGCGACGAGGCTTCCAAGCATCACGCAGACGAATGCGCCGCCAGCGGTGCCGGTGAAATCAAATCGCACGTTGCGGTAGCTGGTCACGCGGGCATTGAAGCGAAGGCCTCTAACGATCAGCCAGGGAAGGGCGATGAGGACAACGATCGTGGTCACCAGCGAGAACAGCGGATGGATCGCCGCCAGAATGTTGGCCACCACAAGGAAGGCGAAGACGATGAGGCGGCCGATGAGAATCTGCTTGCCGCTCGCGTGATATTCGAAACCACGGCCGAGCAGGACGGTGTTGCCGTAGAAATAGCGATTACGCCGCACCTTCGCCCAGGCTGAGTAGATGCCGAGCGTTACGATCGTCAAAAGGACATTGACGATCCAGATGCCGAAATATTCCGATGCTGTTCCGGTAAACCGGGCACGCTCGTACGCATTTGCCGCGGCGCCCGCGGACACTTTGTTATCCATGATCTTTGTTTCCCCAGCACATTGCCCAACAGACCATAATGAGAATCACGTGTCGGGCGCAGCAACAGAAAAGCAAAGAGCGAAGAAATCAACAACCTTAAATCGAAAACGGGGGCCGAAAGGCCCCCGAATTGCAAATCGATCTGTCGTGAAAATCATTTCATCGTCGGCATAACGAATTCAGCGCCGCTCTTGATGCCGGAGGGCCAGCGGGCGGTGACGGTCTTGGTCTTCGTCCAGAACTTGATCGAGTCCGTGCCGTGCTGGTTGAGGTCGCCGAAGCTTGAGGCCTTCCAGCCGCCGAAGGAGTGGTAGGCGAGCGGAACCGGGATCGGAACGTTGATGCCGATCATGCCGATATTGATGCGCGAGGCGAAATCGCGGGCGGCATCGCCGTCACGGGTGTAGATCGCAACGCCGTTGCCGTATTCGTGCTTCATCGGCAGCGACAGCGCTTCTTCGTAATTCTGGGCGCGAACGACGGAGAGGACGGGCCCGAAGATCTCGGTCTTGTAGATATCCATCTCGGGTGTCACGTGGTCGAACAGGCAGCCGCCGACGAAATAGCCGTCTTCATAGCCCTGGAGCTTGAAATCGCGGCCGTCGACGAGCAGCTTGGCGCCTTCCTCGACGCCGCGGTCGATAAGACCGCGAACTCGGGTATAGGCGTCCTTAGTGACGAGCGGGCCCATGTCGGCCTGGTCGTCGGTATAGGGGCCGATGCGCAGCGATTCGATCTTCGGGATCAGCTTTTCGACGAGGCGGTTGGCGGTGTCCTCGCCGACCGGTACGGCAACCGAGATCGCCATGCAGCGCTCGCCGGCCGATCCGTAGCCCGCGCCCATCAGCGCGTTGACGGCCTGGTCCATGTCGGCGTCGGGCATGATGATCATGTGGTTCTTGGCGCCGCCGAAGCACTGGGCGCGCTTGCCGTTCATCGCTGCCGTCCCGTAGACGTAACGGGCGATCGGCGTCGAGCCGACGAAGGAGACGGCACCGATATCAGGATCGGTGAGGATCGCGTCGACGGCACCCTTGTCGCCATTGACAACGTTGAGGATGCCGGCGGGCAGTCCGGCTTCGATCATCAGTTCGGCAAGGCGGATCGGCAGGGAGGGATCGCGCTCGGAGGGCTTCAGGATGAAGGCATTGCCGCAGGCAATCGCCGGCGCGAACATCCACATCGGGATCATGCCAGGGAAGTTGAAAGGCGTGATGCCGGCGCCGATGCCGACCGGCTGGCGGATCGAATACATGTCGATCGCCGGGCCTGCGCCCTCGGTGAACTCACCCTTGGCGAGATGCGGGATGCCGCAGACGAATTCGCAGACTTCGAGGCCGCGGATGACGTCGCCCTTGGCATCCTCGATCGTCTTGCCGTGCTCCTTGGAGAGCATTTCGGCAAGCTCGTCCATGTGCTTGTTCAGGAGTTCAACGAACTTGAAGAAGACGCGGGCGCGGCGCTGCGGGTTGGTGGCAGCCCATTTCGGCTGCGCAGACTTGGCGTTTTCGACGGCGGCGCGCAGTTCCTCGACGCTTGCGAGCGCGACGGTCGCCTGCACTTCGCCGGTTGCCGGATTGTAGACGTTGCTCGTGCGGCCGCTGGTGCCGGCGACCTGCTTGCCGCCGATGAAATGACCAATCTCACGCATGGGATGCTCCTCCTGTTTTTGGGATGGCGAATAATCGCACTTCAATTTGCACAAATCAATGCGCTGATATAAGTAACCGTTGTGCGTAAATTATAGCGCTGCCAGGACATCGGGCACTACTGTTGCTCCCAAACTTGGAACGGCACGCGGACAAGTCAAATCTCAAGGGGGTCAAACCGATGAGCAGCAAACCCATCGTCAGAATGGCGGAGCTCGAGATCGATCCGGATAGGCTCGACGCCTATCGCGCCTTGCTCCAGGAAGAAATCGAGGCATCCGTCAGGCTGGAAATCGGCGTCCTTTCTCTGAGTGCTGTTTCCATCCGGGACGCTCCGAACCGGATCCGTGTTCTCGAGGTCTATGCCGACCAGGAGGCATACGAGGCTCATTTGCGGACACCGCATTTCCTCAAATACAAGACCGAGACGGCCGGCATGGTGACATCGCTGACGCTTCTTGACGTCGATCCGATCGCAATGCGGGCCAAGCCATGAACTGGGACGACGTCCGGATTTTCCTCGCCGTCGCCCGCACCGGGCAGATCCTTGCCGCTTCGAAGCGGCTGGGGCTCAACCACGCTACGCTCTCGCGCCGGCTGACCTCGCTTGAGGAGGCGCTGAAAACACGGCTTTTCATCCGCCGCACCAATGGTTGCGAGCTGACGGCCGAAGGCGAAGTGTTCCTGGCGTCCGCCGAGCGGATGGAAACGGAAATGCTCGCAGCCCAGGCCAGCCTCGGCCATACCGATACGGCGATCGCCGGGACGGTGCGCGTCGGCGCGCCTGACGGGTTCGGCGTTTCCTTTCTGGCGCCGCGCATAGGCCGGCTGATCGAGCGTCATCCGGCGCTGAAGATCCAGCTTGTCCCTGTGCCGCGCTCCTTCTCGCTGTCGCAGCGCGAGGCGGATATCGCCATCACGCTGGAGCGGCCCGAACAGGGCCGGCTCGTTTCCTCCAAGCTCACCGACTATACACTCGGGCTCTATGCCTCGCGCGACTATCTCATCTCCCAAGGCACGCCCGGCGATATCGAGGCGTTGAAGGCGCATCCGCGCATCGGTTATGTCGAAGACCTGATCTTCACCGCCTCGCTGAATTTCTCCGGCGAGGTGATGCGAAGCTGGGATGCGGGCTTCGAGATTTCGACGGCGATCGGCCAGACGGAAGCGGTACGTTCAGGCGCCGGCATCGGCATTCTGCACGATTATATCGCCCGGCAATATCCCGAACTCCAGCGCATCCTGCCCGATATCTCGATCCGGCGCGCCTACTGGACGACCTATCACGAAACGGCGCGCGACCTCGTGCGCGTCAGGAGTGTCGTCGATTTCCTCCAGGAACTCGTCAGCGCCGAGCGGCAGATCTTTCTTTAGAACAGGATGTTTTTAGGCCCGGTTGGCCTAAAATCTGAATCCTGTTCTCAATTAAAGAGTTAGAGCATGATGTCGTCCGAAAACCGTTCACACTTTTCGGCATCATGCTCTAGAGCGAACGTGCCTTGCCGGCTCGTCATTCTCATCCGGGTTGGGAACAGGCACCTCGTCAGGCAGCCTGTCCGGCTCGGGTTCCGTGATCGGCGGCACCGGTTTCCAGCCGGGCGCCGGCATCGGCGGCTGATCGGGAATGGGTTCGTTGGGCACGGACATGACCGCCTCCCTTTCATGATGCTGGATTGAACTGACGCTGGGCCGGGGTTACTTGTCCGGCTTCAGCGATTCGGCAGCGCGCATCGGCATGCTGTCGATAATGGCGAAAAGCTCGCCATCGGTGATCGGCTCGCTGACCTTGAGCTTCACCGTGCCGTCCTTGCCGACAAGGAAGGCTGCGAATTCCCCAATCTCAGACGCTTCGAGATCCCGGCGGATCGCCTCGCCGTCAAGACCGTCCGCCGCACCGAAGAGCGGTCGGACAGCTGCGCCTGAGATTTTGAGTACCACCAGATCACGCTCGTCGAGGGCTGAGCGGTCGGCCAAAAGCTGATTTTCCTGCCGGGCCGCGCGGGCATTGTCCTTGTCGGCAAAAACGATGAAGACGCGGTTCTTCCACTGGAATGGGGCGAGGCTTTCGACCGGCGCATAGGCGCTGTTCGTCTCGTCGACTTTGGTCGCGCCGTAGAGAAGGGTTTTCGACATGCATATTCTCCAGTCAACTTGGAGAACGGCCCGAGACGGCATGGGTTCCATCCAATCGATAGGATCCCAGTCTCGGACTCGTGGCAGAAACGTGCCGCGAGTCCGAGCAAAAAATTATGCAAACAGGAAGTCCCAAGACTGAAGGCTTGAAAGAGCAACGTTCTGCAACGTTATGGTGTTGTCGGAATCGGCAGTGATAATTGTATCATTCCCGGATTGCTCGGTTGCCGCAAAAAGCGATTCCCAGTCGGCGAAAATGCTGTGATCGATTGAGATCACGTCATGTGCGGAGCCGGTTGCCAGGAAGTTTGTGATCGTATCATGGCCCCAGTTCGTCAAATAAATGAAGACGTCGGCTGCTACTCCACCAGTGAGGGTATCGTTTCCGGCGCCACCGGTTAGCGTATTGGAACCACTGCCGCCGACGATAACGTTGTTCAGCGCATTCCCTGTTCCGGCAAAGGCCCCAGTGCCGACAAAGCTCAGGTTCTCGACATTGTCGGCAAGCGCATAACTCGCCAGGTTCGTTCGAACCGTGTCGATCCCCTTATCGGCGGCTTCGGTGACGAGGTCGCCGGCATGGTCGACGATGTAGGTGTCGTTGCCGGCTCCGCCGATCAACGTATCAGCGCCAGCCCCGCCATTCAGCGTGTCGTTGCCGGCGCCGCCGGTGATCGTGTTGGCGAGCGCATTGCCGGTGCCGCTGAAGCTGGCGGTTCCCGTATAGGTCAGGTTCTCGACATTGTTGCCGAGCGTATAGCTTGCAAGCGCCGTCCGGACCGTATCCGTCCCCTCGTTCACATTCTCGATCACGATGTCAGTCGCAATATCGACGACGTAGACGTCGTCGCCTATCCCACCCAACATCTTGTCGGCGCCAGTCCCGCCGATCAGGGTGTCGTTGCCCGCAGCCCCCGTGAGGGTGTCAGCGCCAACCCCACCTGTGATAATGTTGTCGAGCAGATTTCCGGTTCCGGCAAAGGCTGCCGTGCCGATGTAGGTGAGGTGCTCGACATTGCTGCCGAGCGTATAGCTCGCCAATGTCGTGCGAACCGTGTCGATCCCCTCATTGGCAGCCTCGGTGACGAGGTCGCCGGCATGGTCGACGATATAGATGTCGTCGCCCGTACCGCCAATCAAACGATCGGCCCCAAGTCCACCATTCAGCACATCGTTGCCAAGACCGCCGGACAGCGTATCGGCGGCAGCGCCACCGGTGATCATGTTGTCGAGATCATTGCCTGTTCCGGCAAAGGCTGCCGTACCGAAGTAGGTGAGGTTCTCGACATTGGCCCCTAGAGTGTAGGCGGCCAATGTCGTCCAAATCGTGTCGATCCCTGCATCGGCCGCTTCGCTGACAAGGTCGCCGGCATTGTCGACGACATAGGCGTCGCCACCCGCCCCGCCGATCAAGCTGTCCGCACCGGCCCCGCCGTTCAGCGTGTCGTTGCCGATACCGCCGGTGATCGTGTTGGCCAGCGCATTGCCGGTGCCGGTGAAGTTGGCCGATCCCGTGTAGGTCAGGTTCTCGACACTGACCAAGGCGGCGATCGAGTAGGCTGCAAGCGCCGTGCGGATTTCGTCGGTGCCGGCGCTGTCCTTGATCACGTCGCTCGCACTGTCGACCACATAGATGTCGTCGCCGGCGCCGCCGTCAAGCGTGTCGTTGCCGGCGCCACCGTCCAGAAGATCGTTGCCGGCGCCGCCGGTGATCTTGTTGGCAAGCGCATTGCCGGTGCCGCTAAAATCGCCGGTGCCGATGAACGTTAGGTTTTCGACATTGGCGATATTGGTCAGCGCATAGACAGAAAGCGCCGTCCTGATCAGATCGGTGCCTTGATTGGCGGCTTCGGTGACCACGTCGCCAACGTTATCGACGATATAGGTGTCGTCGCCGGCTGCGCCGATCAGTATGTCCGCGCCGGCCTTTCCGTCCAGGGTGTCGGCACCTGCCCCGCCCTTGATCATGTTGGCGAGGCTGTTGCCGGTCCCGGTAAAGGCTGCCGTGCCGGTATAGGTGAGGTTCTCGACATCGCTGCCAAGCGTATAGGTCGCCAATGCCGTGCGAACCGTATCGACCCCCTCATCGGCGGCTTCGGTGACGCTGTCGCCGGCATTGTCGACGATGTAGGTGTCGTCGCCCTCACCACCGATCAGGCTGTCCGCACCCACCCCGCCATCAAGCGTGTCGTTGCCGGCGCCGCCGGAAAGCGTATCGCTGGCAGCCCCACCCGTGATCGTGTTGTCGAGATTGTTACCGGTACCAGCGAAAGTCCCTGTGCCGGCAAAGCTCAGGTTCTCGACATTGCCGGCTAGCGTATAGCTCGCCAGGTTCGTGCGAACCGTGTCGATCCCCTCATTGGCAGCTTCAGTGACGATGTCGCCGGCATTATCGACGATATAGGTGTCGTTGCCCGCACCACCGATCAAGATATCCGCACCTGCCCCGCCATTCAGCACATCATTGCCGGCGCCGCCGGTGATCGTGTTGGCGAGCGCATTGCCGGCGCCGCTGAAGCTGGCGGTTCCCGTATAGGTCAGGTTCTCGACATTGTTGCCGAGCGTATAGCCTGCCAGCGCCGTGCGAACCGTGTCGGTCCCCGCATCGGCCGCCTCGGTGACGAGGTCGCCGGCATTGTCGACGACATAGGTGTCGTCGCCCGTCCCGCCGATCAAACGATCGGCCCCGGCTCCGCCATTCAGCGTATCATTGCCGTCGCCGCCGGAAAGCGTATCGCTGGCAGCGCCACCCGTGATCGTGTTGTCGAGGCTATTGCCTATCCCGACAAAGGCTGCCGTGCCGATGTAGGTGAGGTGCTCGACATTGCTGCCGAGCGTATAGCTCGCCAATGTCGTGCGAACCGTGTCGATCCCCTCATTGGCAGCCTCGGTGACGAGGTCGCCGGCATGGTCGACGATATAGATGTCGTCGCCCGTACCGCCAATCAAACGATCGGCCCCAAGTCCACCATTCAGCACATCGTTGCCAAGACCGCCGGACAGCGTATCGGCGGCAGCGCCACCGGTGATCATGTTGTCGAGATCATTGCCTGTTCCGGCAAAGGCTGCCGTACCGAAGTAGGTGAGGTTCTCGACATTGGCCCCTAGAGTGTAGGCGGCCAATGTCGTCCAAATCGTGTCGATCCCTGCATCGGCCGCTTCGCTGACAAGGTCGCCGGCATTGTCGACGACATAGGCGTCGCCACCCGCCCCGCCGATCAAGCTGTCCGCACCGGCCCCGCCGTTCAGCGTGTCGTTGCCGATACCGCCGGTGATCGTGTTGGCCAGCGCATTGCCGGTGCCGGTGAAGTTGGCCGATCCCGTGTAGGTCAGGTTCTCGACACTGACCAAGGCGGCGATCGAGTAGGCTGCAAGCGCCGTGCGGATTTCGTCGGTGCCGGCGCTGTCCTTGATCACGTCGCTCGCACTGTCGACCACATAGATGTCGTCGCCGGCGCCGCCGTCAAGCGTGTCGTTGCCGGCGCCACCGTCCAGAAGATCGTTGCCGGCGCCGCCGGTGATCTTGTTGGCAAGCGCATTGCCGGTGCCGCTAAAATCGCCGGTGCCGATGAACGTTAGGTTTTCGACATTGGCGATATTGGTCAGCGCATAGACAGAAAGCGCCGTCCTGATCAGATCGGTGCCTTGATTGGCGGCTTCGGTGACCACGTCGCCAACGTTATCGACGATATAGGTGTCGTCGCCGGCTGCGCCGATCAGTATGTCCGCGCCGGCCTTTCCGTCCAGGGTGTCGGCACCTGCCCCGCCCTTGATCATGTTGGCGAGGCTGTTGCCGGTCCCGGTAAAGGCTGCCGTGCCGGTATAGGTGAGGTTCTCGACATCGCTGCCAAGCGTATAGGTCGCCAATGCCGTGCGAACCGTATCGACCCCCTCATCGGCGGCTTCGGTGACGCTGTCGCCGGCATTGTCGACGATGTAGGTGTCGTCGCCCTCACCACCGATCAGGCTGTCCGCACCTGCCCCGCCATCAAGCGTGTCATTGCCGGCGTCGCCGGTGATCGTGTTGGCAAGCGCATTGCCGGTGCCGGTGAAGTTGGCGGATCCCGTGTAGGTCAGGTTCTCGACATTGACCAGTGCGGCGATCGAGTAGGCTGCAAGCGCCGTGCGGATTTCATCGGTGCCGGCGCTGACCAGTTCGGTGATCACGTCGCTCGCACTGTCGACGATATAGACGTCGTCGCCGCCGCCGCCTGCCAGCCTGTCGTTGCCGGCGCCGCCGTCAAGTATGTCGTTGCCGGCGCCACCGTTCAGCGTGTCGTTGCCGACGCCGCCGTCAAGTGTGTCGTTGCCGGCACCGCCGGTGATCGTATTGGCGAGACCATTTCCAGTCCCAGCGAAATCGCCGGTGCCAATGAAGGTCAGGCTTTCAACATTATTGGTCAAGGCATAGGAAGAAAGCGTCGTCTTGGTCAGATCGGCTCCTTCATTCGGCCGTTCAGTGACGACGTCGGCAACGTTATCGACAAAATAGGTGTCGTCGCCGGCTGCGCCGATCAATATGTCTGCTCCGGCTTTTCCGTCCAGGGTGTCGGCACCTGCCCCGCCCTTGATCGTGTTGGCGAGGCTATTGCCGGTCCCGGCAAAGGCTGCCGTGCCGCTATAGGTGAGGTTCTCGACATTGCTACCGAGCGTATAGCTTGCCAGTGTCGTGCGAACCGTATCGATCCCTGCGTCGGCGGCTTCGGTGACGAGGTCGCCGGCATTGTCGACGATGTAAGTGTCGTTACCGGCACCACCGAACAGGCTGTCCGCGCCTGCCCCGCCATCCAGCGTGTCATTGCCGGCGCCGCCGGAGAGCGTATCGCTGGCAGCGCCACCCGTGATCGTGTTGTCGAGATTGTTGCCCGTGCCCGCAAACGCCCCAATCCAGCTGTAGATGAGGTACTCGACATTGGCTGCCAATGTGTAGGCCGCCATTGTCGTCTGAACCGTATCGATCCCCTCGTCGACGTTTTCGATGATAGTGTCGCTGTTATCCCAAACGACATAAGTATCGTTGCCAGTCCCACCGATGAGCGTGTCAGTTCCCAAGCCACCGATCAGAGTATCGTTGCCTACCCCACCAGAGAGCGTGTCGTTGCCTGTCCCACCCTTGATTATATTGTCGAGGCTGTTGCCGGTGCCGGTAGAATTGCCGCCGCTTGAGAAGGATAGGTTCTCGACATTGGCGATCCCCGCCAGCGAATAAGTGTTAAGATCGGTCCAGATCGTGTCAACGCCGCCGCCGGCGGCCTCGATCACAACATCGTTGAGACTATCGACAGTATATTGATCGTCGCCCGCACCACCGATCAGCGTGTCGGCACCGGCCTTCCCATCCAGCCGATCAGACCCCGTCCCGCCGGTGATCACATTGTCCGCCGCATTGCCACCACCGGCGAACGTGCCGGTGCCGATATAGGTCAGGTTTTCGACGTTGGCGCCGAGTGTATAACTCCAAACCGTCGTCCGGACCGTGTCCGTCCCCTCATTGGCATTCTCAATGACAGCATCATTGCCGTTGTCGGCGATGTAGACGTCGTCACCCGCCCCGCCCGACATCTTGTCGTTTCCGGCACCGCCGTCGAGCGTGTCATTGCCGGAGTCGCCAGTAAGGGTATCGTTTCCGGCATTGCCCCAGAGTGTATTGTCCGCCTCGTTGCCGACAATGGTATCGTTGGCGGAGCCGGCCCAAACGTTCTCAATCAACGACGCGACATTGTCGTGATAAAGAAGGGCGTTGAAAATGTTGCCGCGGGCATAGCCATCATTCGGCCCGCCGCCCAGATAGGCCAACTGACCCTGGGAGAAGACCGAATACCCCCCTGCATGCAAGTCGATCTTGAGGGCGGTGGTATAAGCGCTCAAATCATAGGTATCGATACCGCCGCCGTCCCAGATTGTTGCGAAAACCCTGTTGGCAGCGGGCGTAATGGCCGCCACCCCATTGACATAGGTGATGCCCTGGTTCGGATTCCACTTGTAGACGGTATCGCCACTGTTCGTCGTATAGTCCGCACCATACATTTCCTGCAGGGCGGCGATGTCGAGCATCATGAAGGTTTGTGGGGCGCCATTTTGCTCATACTTGGCCCCACTCTCATCGTCTCCGATAAATGTGTGGTAGGTCATGATCGTGTATTCGAGCGAGTCGAAGGCGCTTGGAACGACCGTTCCCCCTTCGTGAGCATGTTTCAGCCCGAGCGCGTGACCCAGCTCGTGCGCCAAGGTTTGGCCCGCATAGTTGCCGAACCTCGGGAAGCGATAATCAGCTTCGGTGCCAGCATATCCCGTCCCGAACCAGATATCCCCACCCCGCCCGTCGGCGGCTGGGAAATAGGCTCCCGCCGTATCCAGATAGGGATCCGACGTTTGAGCGAAGCGCACCGTTGCGGTATTCGCGCTTCCGGCCTCAAAGTTGGCGTTCGTGAACCCCTCGACGGAGAAGCCGTCATTTGCCGCACTCCCGTAGGATTGCTCCATAAAGAACAAGGCGTGAGACTGCTGCTGCGAGGATATTGGAGTGAAAGAATAGTACTTTTCATAGTATATATTGACGCCATCATCGACATACGATGACGAGGTGGTAGGAAACGCATAGGTTATCGTTCCGTCCCAGGCGGTGCCGCTGAAGAGCCCGTCAACTTTCGCATCGCCAGTCGTGTTGACGCTCTTCGTCGGAGTAATAAGGTCCGTCATAAAATCCCCGTTTGCCTATTCCACTCGGCCGCGCCTAACACCAATTTCCCTCTGCTTCATAAAAGGGGAAAATTCAACTAAAAGCTTCATTTCTGTTCAGGAATGTTTTTGATCTTGGCAACCACCGCTTATGAAACGCTTCCTCCGCAACCTCTTTCAAGGGCTACAAGACATATTCCAGGATCCTGCGTTCTGCCCGTTCCAACTTCCGCAATTGCTGGCATGACGGCACTTAAATTGACGTTACATTGATGTGCTGAAATTTAGTAAGTCTCAGGTTCGGCGATATCGGCTCCGCATGTTTCGACGCTCCGAAAGCTATCTCCGCCTCTCTTGGGGCGAGGTAGGCTTCGCTGTTCGCATCTTCCGCGACATGCTGGCGTAGGGGATTCTTGTTGGATCGAGTGGCGGATCGTCGCAATTGCGGACCTTGGTGCTATTTGCTGCACATGTAGCTCAGATGGCGCTATCGCACCATATGGGCGGTTGTGCCATTCCAAATGTTCGATTTGATGCGGCAAATAAGCAGCAATTCGCGGTCAGAGCGTCGAGCTCTTGAGGGCGCCGCGCTTCCAAAAGCTTGCGGTTTGCACACTACTTCAGCATCTGCAGTGACAATTCGTTCGAAATAACGTTAGCCGAAAACGACTTGCTCGAAAGCGATCCTACGTGGGGAGATGGTACGGTTGGGGGGTCTCGAACCTCCGACCTCAGGTGCCACAAACCTGCGCTCTAACCAACTGAGCTACAACCGCATAAACCGCGCCGGGCGCGATGGGGGTCACATACGAGGACTTGGCGATGAATTCAAGCCCCATTCCTCGTCAATATACAAAAAGGCTGGACGCGAGGTCCAGCCTTTTGTCTTCGATCGATCTAGACCGATCAGGCAACCTTGAAAGAAGCCATGGCCTTTTCGGCGGCGTCCTTGGAGGGCTTTGCGAGCTTTTCGGCAACCTGCTTGGTGGTTTCCTGGATCGACTTCGCCTGCTCGACGGTGAGCTCGGCCTGCTTGCGGATGAAGGCGGTCTGCAGTTCGAAGAATTCGGCGGCAGACTTGACGCCGAGCAGCGCTTCGAAGTGCGACAGCGAGTTCTCGGAATTGACGCGCAGGATGTCGATCGCCTTGAGGCCGAGCTCGACGCTGCCGGCCTGTGCCGTCTGGACGGTGGCTTCGAGGGTCTTGCCGGCTTCTTCGCCAGCGGTCTTCAGCTTGGCATAGGCGTCCTTCGACTGCTGGGCGCCCTTTTCGGCGAAATCACGGAAGGATTCCGCGAACTTGGACGGGTCGAAAGAAGCGATTGAAAAAACGTCGTCGGTCTTTATGGTAGCCATGGGTCGCATCCTTTGGGCTGAGGCAGTCGCTGCCTGCAATAGTTGGGATGACGCTTATATAAGACATTTCATTGTGCATTGCAACAATTATTGTGCGATGCACAAGACGTTAACCTTGCCGGCCGAAAACCCCCTGCTCTTCTGGACCCGCATGCGCCCCGCAGTTATTAATAAGCCGTTAATTTAAGAAGGCCGACAGCGACAAGGTTCGATCATGCCCGCAGTCCAATATCCGTTCATCGATATCGCCGTGCATGCACGCGTGCGGGAACGCTTTTCGCGCGGTGAGGCGATGGTGCTGTTTTCGGCCGATCTCGCCCGCCTGCTCTGGGCAAATGGTGCGGGCGCCGAACTTTTCGGCCATGCGGCCGTCTATGATCTGCTTGATCAGGGCGTCGACCGCACCGACATCACCTTCCGCCAGTTGGAAACGGCCGCACGCCAGCTTGGCGATATCGGCGACTACAGAAGCCTGATGATCCGCGTCGCCAAGGGCTTCCAGCGTGTGCAGGTGCAGGCGGCGGCCGAACTGATCCGGCTTTCCTCGGGCGAAAAGGCCATGCTGTTTTCGGTGCCGGTCTCGGCAAAGCCGCTGACGTCAGGCGCCTCGGCCGCCCAGATGCTGCAGGGGCTCGATGATCCCGACACCCATATGGCCGTGATCGGCGCCGATGGCGACGTCATCGCCGCCTCGCCGGGCTTTGCCTCGCTCGGCATCTCCCAGCAGACGGCAAAGACCTTGATCAATCTTGCCGGCGCGCATCCCGACCGGCTGGTGAAGCGACCCGTTGCGACCGGCAGAGGCAATCTTCCGGCAGCCGTCGGCAAGCTCAGCGACGAGCCGGCGCTCAACCTGCTCTTTGCCGTGGAGACGGCGATCGGCCATCTCGACCCGATCGACGCAGCCGCGTCCGATCCGATCGATACGCCCCCCCTCGATGCGCCTGGGCTCGACTTGATTGACGCGCCCTCGAATGAAGACGCCGTGTCCCCGGCCGAAGACTTCCGCGACGAGCCGGTTGCCGACACAGGCTTTACCGAAATCATCGACGCGGTCTCCGGGATCGAGGACGTCGAGGAAACGCTCGAGGACATCACCGGCGAAACCGAACTTGCGGCGGAGACGGCAGCGGCATCCGCAGACCAGGTGGCCGACGAAACCGGTTTCGCTGGACAGGCCGAGCCGGAGAGCGACGGCGGCGTGATCGACAGCCGCGCGGATGAGGCCCATGCGCCTGCCGCAATCATCGAAGACGACCTGACCTCCCTCACGCAGACGGTGGAATCGGCGACGACGACCGAACCGCGTGTCGAGGCCGCCGACGCGCCTGTCGAAGAGGCGCCGGCAGCAATATATGAAGAGCCCGTCGTCGTACCGCCCGTGGCCCACCGCGCCTCCCCTGCGCCTGAGCTTGCAGCTGCGCCCGGCTTCGTCTTCAAGCCCAACAGCCGCGCCACGCGCTTTGTCTGGAAGATCGATGCCGAGGGCCGGTTCACCGAGGTCAGCCACGAATTTGCCGAGGCCGTCGGTCCGCATGCATCCGAGATTATCGGTTCCGCCTTCGGCGATGTCGCCGCCCTCTTCAATCTCGATCCCGACGGCAAGCTTGCCGAGGCGCTCGCGCGGCGCGACACATGGTCGGGCAAAACCATCCTCTGGCCGGTCGAAGGCACCAGCCTCGTCGTGCCGGTCGATCTGGCGGCGCTGCCGACCTATACCCGCAACCGCGACTTCGACGGTTTCCGCGGCTTCGGTGTCGTCCGGCTTTCCGATGCGCAGGAAGATCCGCTGGCGCTCGGTCTGACGCTCGGCCCGGATGGGGTCGGCCATGATGCGGCAAGCCTCGGCCCGGTGCCCGAGACGGTCGCCGACGCGGTCCACGATGTGCCGGCAGTGCAGGAGGATGTCGCGAGCGAGCCCACCCTGACCGATGAGGTCGAGGACGAGGCGCTTGCGGTAAGCGAGCCGCGGCTGGAGACGGAGCCGGCGCCTGAGGAGATTGCCGCCGAGCAGGCGCCCATCGAGCCGGAGTCAGGCGAGCCGGAGTCAGGCGAGCCGCTTTTCCAGCCAAGCGCTACGGAAAAAGCGGAAGATCGCGCCGAGGCCGGCGACAAGCCGGCAGCGGAACCTTCGAACGAGCCACCGGCGCTTCGCATTGCCGAAACGCCCAATCGCCGTTTCTCCGACAAGATCGTTCAGCTCCACAACAGCGGCGCCGGACTGACGGCCGCCGAGCAGGCCAATTTCCGCGAGATCGCCAAGCGTCTCGAAGCCTTCGGCGCCAGCAAGGAAGAAGCTGCCGCGCCGGCACGCATAGAACCCACTGTTACCGAACCGGCCAGTTTCGAAGAGGCTTCCGTGGCCGAAGAGTTCGAGGCCGAAACGCCCGTTGCCGACGAGGCGAACGTGCCTTCGCTTGAGGAGATCACGCCGCAGGAAGCGATTTTCGAGAGTGCTGCCGACGCGCAACGCGACGACGACGCCGAGGATGCTGATGTCGTGGACGAAGACGAGGCGACGGAAGGGCTGGAGGAGACGGTCAGCCAGATCGAGGTGCTGACGAGCTTCATCCCGCCGCGCGTCAAGATGACCGACGGGCTTTCGCTGGGAACGGTCGACCAGCTGCCGGTTGCCGTGCTCATCCATGTCGGCGATGCGCTGATCCATGCCAATCCGGAATTCATGCGGCTGACGGGCTACACCTCGCTCGACGCATTGCGCGAAGTCGGCGGCATCGAAGCCCTGCTGCAGCGCCGCGAGCTTGAGGAAAAGGCAGCGGGTTCCGGCACCATGATGCTGGTCAAGGCCGACGACAGCCTGGTTCCGGTGACGGCGCGGCTGCAATCGGTGCGCTGGGAAGACGCCAACGCATTGATGCTGGCGCTGATGCCGGTGGAAGGCAAGGAAAGCAGCCGGTCCGAAGCCCGCCCCGAGCGCATGGTCGAGAAGGTCGCCAAGCTTCAGGTCGAAGTGGAAGAACTGCGCTCGATCCTGGAAACGGCGACCGACGGCGTCGTCGTCATCGGCACCGAGGGCGACATCCGCTCGATGAACCGGTCGGCGAGCGCACTGTTCAATTACGACGAGCAGGAAACGCGCGGCAAACCCTTCGTCATGCTGTTTGCCCATGAAAGCCAGAAGGCGGTGCTCGACTATCTCCACGGCCTCTCCGGCCATGGCGTCGCCAGTGTCTTGAACGACGGGCGCGAAGTGATCGGCCGCGAGGCCGCCGGCGGCTTCGTGCCGCTGTTCATGACAATGGGCCAGCTCACCTCCTCCAACGGCTATTGCGCCGTCATCCGTGACATCACCCAATGGAAGCGCACCGAGGACGAGTTGCGCAACGCCAAGGGCGCGGCCGAAACCGCCAACGCCCACAAGACCGATTTCCTCGCCCGCGTTAGCCACGAGATCCGCACGCCGCTCAACGCCATTATCGGCTTTTCCGACATGATGGCGGGCGAGCGCTTCGGTCCGATCGGCCATCCCCGCTATATCGAATATGCCAACGATATCGGCCGCTCCGGCCGCCATGTGCTGGATATCGTCAACGACCTGCTCGACATTTCGAAGATCGAGGCGGGCGAGATGGATCTCGATTTTGCCGCCGTCGGCCTCAACGAAGCGGTCTCCGAGGCGGTAGCCCTGGTGCAGCCGCAGGCAAACGGCCAGCGCGTCATCATCCGCACGGCGCTGTCGCATGCGGTGCCGGAGGTCGTGGCGGATCTGCGCTCGATCAAGCAGATTGCTTTGAACATCCTGTCGAACGCCATCCGCTTCACGCCATCCGGCGGACAGATCGTCGTTTCCACCTCCTATGAGGCGAATGGCAGCGTCGTGCTGAGGGTGCGCGACACCGGCATCGGCATGACGCGCAGCGAACTCGACCAGGCGATGAAGCCGTTCCGGCAGGTCTCCTCGACCCAATCGCGCCATCGCGGCGACGGCACCGGGCTCGGCCTGCCGCTGACCAAGGCGATGGTCGATGCCAACCGAGCCGTGTTCTCGATCAATTCCGCGCCGAACGAGGGCACGCTGGTCGAGATCACCTTCCCCTCGCAGCGCGTACTGGCCGGTTGAGCATAAAAAAAGGCAGCCGAGGCTGCCTTGAATTTGGTGCTGTTCAACAAGAGCTCAGTCGATCACCATCATCGAAAGCCGGAAGGCTCCAGGCCGCCTCGTTCATATACGGCCCCCAAGTTGGCTTTTACATTTGACAAACCTTTCTTAACGAAAGGTTTCCATGACAGTGCATCGATCCGTGCCAAAAGCTCGTCACTTCCGATCCGCTATCAATCCTTGAGTTCCTCCAATCCGGCAAAGAGCTGCAACGCCTCTGGATTGGCGAGCGCTTCCTGGTTTTTCACCGGCCTGTTGTGAACGACCTCGCGCACCGCAAGCTCGACGATCTTGCCGGATTTGGTGCGGGGGATATCGGCGACCGCGATGATCTTCGCCGGCACATGCCGCGGCGAGGCGCCGGTGCGAATGCGCGTCTTGATCGCCTTGATCAGATCCTCGCTCAGCGTCACGCCGGCGGCAAGCCGGACGAAGAGGATGACACGCACGTCATCGTCCCACTCCTGGCCGATACACAGCGCCTCCGCCACCTCCGCCATCTGTTCCACCTGGTTGTAGATCTCGGCGGTGCCGATGCGCACGCCGCCGGGATTGAGCGTCGCATCCGAACGGCCGTGGATGATCAGGCCGCCATGCTCGGTCCATTCGGCAAAATCGCCGTGGCACCATACATTGTCGAAGCGGTCGAAATAGGCGGCGCGATATTTGGCGCCGTCGGGATCGTTCCAGAACATCACCGGCATCGACGGAAAGGCCTTGGTGCAGACCAGTTCCCCCTTCTCGCCGCGCACCGGCTTACCGTCGTCGTTCCAGACGTCGACCGCAAGGCCGAGACCGGCTCCCTGGATCTCGCCGCGCCAGACCGGCTGCAGCGGATTGCCGAGCACGAAGCAGGAGACGATATCGGTGCCGCCGGAGATCGAGGCAAGCTGCACGTCTTCCTTGATGCCCTCATAGACGAAGCTGAAGCCCTCGGGCGACAGCGGCGAGCCGGTGGAGGTCATCAGCCGCAGGCTGGAAAGATCGTGGCTTGCACGCGGCGTGAGCCCGCTCTTGCGCACCGCATCGATATATTTGGCCGAGGTGCCGAAGATCGCGAAATTCTCGGCCGCGGCATAATCGAACAGCACATTACCGTCCGGGGCAAAGGGCGATCCGTCGAACAGGCAGAGCGTGGCGCCGCTGGCAAGGCCGCTGACGAGCCAGTTCCACATCATCCAGCCGCAGGTGGTGAAGTAGAACAGCTTCTCGCCCGCCTGCAGACCGCAATGCAGCCGCTGCTCCTTGAGATGCTGCAATAACGTGCCGCCGGCCGAATGCACGATGCATTTGGGCACGCCCGTCGTGCCTGAAGAAAACAGGATGTAGAGCGGATGGGCAAAGGCGAGCGGCGTGAACTCGACGTCTCTTGCCTGATAGGACGCGACGAAGGCTTCCAGCGTCGAAGCGCCGGGCGTTGCGCGCGCGACCGCCTCGGCATCGCCGGCATAGTGGATGACGATCGTCGGCACGCCCAGGCTCTTTGCGACCGTGGCGACCTTGGCGCCGACATCCTGCAGCTTGCCGGAATACCAATAGGCATCGCAGGCGATGAACAGCTTCGGGCCGATCTGGCCGAAGCGGTCGAGCACGCCCTGCTCGCCGAAATCGGGAGAGCAGGACGACCAGATGGCGCCGAGCGAGGCAGCGGCCAGCATGGCGGCAACGGTCTCCGGCATGTTCGGCATCATCGCGGCAATACGGTCGCCCTTACCGATGCCCTGCGCCTTGAAGGCCTGCTGCAGCTTAGAGACCAGCGCCCGCAGCCGGTCCCACGACCAGCGGTCCGCGGCCTTGTCCTCGCCGCGGAAGATGATGGCGTCGGCCTCGCCGCGCCCCGAGAGCAGGTTCTCGGCGAAGTTCAGCGTCGCCTCGGGAAAGAAGCGGGCTTCCAGCATGCGGTCGCCGTCGATCAGCACCTCAGCGCCGCGCTCTCCCTTCACACCGCAGAAATCCCAGACGGCCGACCAGAACTTCTCCCGCTCGGCGACCGACCAGGCATGCAGATCATCAAAGCCGGAAAGCGAAAGCCCGAAATCGGCGTTGCAGCGCGCCATGAAGGCATGGATCGGGCTTGTTGCAACGGCGTCCGCCGAGGGCACCCAAAGTGGTCTGTTATCCTGCATTCAATCCTCCTCCCCAATGCCGCCTTTATATCATGCTGCATTGCATTATAAAGTGCGGAACCGACGCGATCCAAGCCTGCGCATTCGAAAGCACGATGCATCGCTTCAAAGTGCCGCGGCGTCTTCAGCACGTCTGAAAAGACGGGCGTCACGGTGGGGGATTTGCATATGCCGGATATTTCCTATATCCGGCGAAATCAGCGCTTAACGGGATAACCGGCTGAATTGCCGGCGGAGATCATGAGCACGTCAAGACATCGCAGGTGGCGCAGGAAGATCGGACCCGTTTCGCGCTGGCTGCCGGCCTTCGCCCGCCTGTCGACGGTGTTCCTGCTGATCGCGCTGGCGCTTTTCGTGGCGCTCCGGGTCGCCGCACCCTATCTGATCACCACCGGTTTCGTGCGTTCGGGCATCGAGGACGCCCTGTCGAAATGGACGGGTTACCATGCCGAGATCAAGGGCAGCCCGGTTCTGGAATTCTGGCCGACGCCGCGCATCACGCTGAACCAGATCACTATCCGCCAGCCGCGCGAAAGCGGCGACAGGCTGCTCGGCAGCATCGACAGCCTGTCGGCTGATTTCAGCCTCATCGACGCGCTGAGAGGCCGCACCAGCTTCCACGAATTCCACCTGGTGCGTCCCAACCTGGCGCTGACGCGCGACGAGAAGGGGCTGATCGACTGGAGTTATGCCGGCCTGCTCGCCCGCGCGATCAGCGGCGTGCGCTATGAAAACGGCGCCGAGGTGCTCGATCCCGATCTCGATGCCGAGATCGGCGCGGTGACGGTCGAAGACGGCACGTTTGCGGTGACCGACATCAAGAGCGCCAAGACCTTTCGTTTCGACAAGGTCACCGCCGATATCGCCTGGCCGAGACTATCCGGCGCGATCTCGGCTGTTGTCATCGCCCGCATCAACGGCGAGGATCTGAAGGTCGATTTCGCCTCGCGCCAGCCGCTGCTTGCCTTTGCCGGCCGGAATGCCGAAACGCGGACGTCGCTCACATCGAACCTGCTGACGGCCCACTTTCAGGGAATTGCCAGCATCGCCAGCCTTTCGGCTCTTTCCGGCAATATCACCGCCAACATCCCCGATATGCCGGCACTTCTGAAATGGTCGGGCAAATCGATCCCCGGCATCGCAACGCTGAAGAGCGCCTCGCTGGAATCCGACATCATGTCGTCGGGCAACGGGCTGCGCTTCAACAATCTCAGCCTGTCGCTCAACGAAGCGAGCGCCACCGGCGTCATGGACCTTTTCACCCAACCCGGCAAACGGCCGAAGATCGGCGGCACACTTGCCTTCGACCAGATGAACCTCAAGCCGTTCCTCGACGCCTTCGCGCTCAGGCTCGCCGCCGGCGAGGCGGAGGAAAGCTCCCCCGGCATCAGCGGGCCGCTGCGGCTACTCGATGTCGACGTCAGGCTTTCGGCCCGGCGCGCGCAGATGGGCCTCTTCGAGCTTTCCGATGTCGGCGCCAGCATGATCGTTGCCGGCGGCGAAGCGAAATTCGATATCGGCGACAGCCGGTTCGAAGGCGGCGAAATGACCGCGCATCTGGAAGCGACCCAGCGCGACTTCGACGGCGGCGGCAAGCTGCAGCTGTCGATCCGCGATGCCGACTTCGCAGCCCTTGCCGAACGCCTGCAGTTGAAGGGACCGCTGCCGCTGGCGACCGGATCGCTCGATCTCGACCTGCAGTCCCCGAAGGCGATCTGGACGACCGGTCTTGCCGACGTCACCGGCAGGCTGCACTTCTGGACGAGGGAAGGCACGATCCCCGGCATCGACGCTGCGGCGCTGAGGACCCTGGCAGCCGAAAAGCCGTTCTTTCCGCTGAGTACTGCGGCAGGCGGCGGCTTCGCGTTCAACCAGTTGAACCTGCAGGCCGATTTCGCCAACGGCTCCGCCGAGATGCACGACGCCCAGATCGCCGGCACGGCCGAGACGCTGACGCTGTCCGGGGTCATCACCTATCAGTCGAACGGGCTGGCGCTGTCCGGATCGCTTGAGTCGACCGACCCGGCCAAGGCGGCGGATCTGCCGCTCCTGCCGTTCTTCATCGGCGGCTCATGGCCGAACCCGGTGATCTCGCCGGTGCCGCTCTTCGGCAATACGCCGCACGCGCAATAGAGTTAAGCTCCGGCGGCGGCAGCTCGCTCATCCCGCTCGCGCTGGATTTCCCGGCGCTTGGTGACGATCGAGGCGCAGATGACGCCGACCGTGACGATGCCGATCAGGATCGTGCAGACCGCGTTGATCTCAGGCGTTACTCCACGGCGCACTTGGCTGTAGATCTTCATCGGCAGCGTGGTGGCGCCCGGCCCCGAGGTGAAGCTCGCGATCACCAGATCGTCGAGCGACAGGGTGAAGGCCAGGATCCAGCCTGAGATCACGGCCGGCGCGATGATCGGCAGGGTGATCTCGAAAAAGGTGCGCACCGGCGGCGCGCCGAGGTCCTGTGCCGCTTCCTCGATCGACCGATCGAAGCTCAGCAGCCGAGACTGCACGACGACGGCGACGAAGCACATGGTCAGCGTCGTATGGGCCAGCATGATCGTCCAGAAACCTCGGTCGAAGCCGATCGCCACGAAGAGCAGCAGCAGCGACAGGCCCGTGATGACGTCAGGCATGACGAGCGGCGCGTAGATCATGCCGGAAAACAGCATGCGGCCGCGAAAGCGGGTGTAGCGCACCAGCGTCAGCGCCGCCATCGTGCCGAGGATGGTGGCGAGCGTCGCCGACAGCAGGCCGACACGGATCGTCACCCAGGCGGCGTCGAGCAGGCTCTGGTTCGAGAGCAGCGAGACATACCACTTGGTGGAGAAGCCGCCCCAGACGGTGACGAGCTTCGATTCGTTGAAGGAGAAGATCACCAGAAGCACGATCGGCAAGTAGAGGAAGGCAAAGCCGAGCGTGACGGAGACGATGTTGAAACGGGACCATCTCTGCATGACTTATTTCTCCCGCTCTTCGGCTTTGGCCTGTGCGTTCTGGAAGAAGACGATCGGGATCACCAGGATCATCAGCAGGATCGTTGCGACCGCCGAGGAGACCGGCCAGTCGCTGTTGGCGTTGAACTCGTTCCAGAGCGTCTTGCCGATCATCAGCGTCTGCGAACCGCCGAGCAGGTCGGGAATAACGAATTCACCGACGGCGGGAATGAAGACGAGCATGCAGCCGGCCACCACACCGGGGATCGACAGCGGAAAGGTGACGCGCCAGAAGGCCCGGATCGGCGTGCAGCCGAGATCCTGGGCCGCCTCGATCAGCGTGCCGTCCATCTTTTCGAGCGCCGAATAGAGCGGCAGCACCATGAAGGGCAGATAGGAATAGACGATGCCGATATAGACGGCGGTGGTAGTGTTGAGGATGATCAGCGGGCTGTCGATGATGTGCAGCGACAAGAGAAGCTGGTTGAGCAGCCCTTCCGGCTTCAGGATGGCGATCCAGGAATAAACGCGGATCAGGAAGCTCGTCCAGAACGGCAGGATGACCAGCATCACCAGCGTCGGGCGGATGGTGCGCGGCGCCTGCGCCATGCCATAGGCGATCGGATAGGCGATCAGCAGCGTGAGGAAGGTGGAGATGCCGGCAATCACCACGCTCGAGACATAGGCATTGAAATAGAGCGCGTCCTCGATGAGGTAGCTGTAGTTGTCGAAGGAGAGCTCTCCGATCTTGCTCCAGAGCCCGGTCCAGCCGTCGGCAAGCGAGAAGACCGGCTCGTAAGGTGGCATGGCGATCGCCGTCGTCGACAGCGAAATGCGGAAGACGATGAAGAACGGCGCCAGAAAGAAGAGCAGCAGCCAGGCATAAGGGATGGTGATGACGAGCCGATTGTAGAGGCCGGAGGTGAGCTTGCCCATGGTCTCAATCCTTCAACAGAACGCCGGCGTTCTCGTCGAACGAGATCCAGACGTCCTGATCGTAGGTGAAGGGATCGTCGACGGAGCGCTGCGCATTGAGGGACGAGGCCTTGACGACCTTGCCGCTCTGCAATTTCACATGGAAGACGGTCATGTCGCCGAGATAGGCGATGTCCCAGAGTTCACCCCTGGCGGCGTTGACCGAGGCGTTGGCCGGCGCCTGGCGGGTGACCCGCATCTTTTCCGGCCGGATGGCGAAGCCGACGGCGCTGCCGGCCGGTGGCGTCTCGGAAGCGGCGACGCGTACGCTGAAGCCGCTGTCGACTGAGATCTCGACGGTGCCGTTGCCCGATGAAGCGACCTTGCCGTCGAAGATGTTTACGTCGCCGATGAAATCCGCGACGAAGCGGGAATTCGGCGCCTCGTAGATCTCCGCCGGCGTGGCCACCTGCACGACCTTGCCGTGGCTCATGACGGCGATCCGGTCGGCCATGGTCATCGCCTCTTCCTGGTCGTGGGTGACGACGACGAAAGTGAGGCCGAGGCTCTGCTGCAGGTCCATCAGCTCGAACTGGGTTTCCTCGCGCAGCTTCTTGTCGAGCGCGCCGAGCGGTTCGTCGAGCAGCAGCACCTTCGGGCGCTTGGCGAGCGAGCGGGCCAGCGCCACGCGCTGGCGCTGGCCACCGGAAAGCTGGTTCGGCTTGCGCGAAGCGAACTGCTCGAGCTTGACGAGCTTCAGCATCTGCGCCACGCGCTCAGTCATCTCATCCTTCGCCATACCGTCCTGCTTCAGGCCGAAGGCGATATTCTTCTCGACCGTCATGTGCGGGAAAAGCGCATAGGACTGGAACATCATGTTGACCGGCCGCTTGTAGGGCGGCGTGCCCGCCATGTCGGTGCCGTCGAGCACGATCTCGCCCGCGGTCGGCTGCTCGAAGCCGGCGAGCATGCGCAGCAGCGTGGACTTGCCGCAGCCCGAAGCGCCGAGCAGCGCGAAGAACTCGCGGTGATAGATATTGAGCGACAGATCGTCGACGGCGGTAAAATCGCCGAAGCGCTTGGTGACATTCTTGAAAGCAATGAAGGGTTTTGCAGAGGGATCGGTCCAGGGCGCGAAAGCGCGGCGGATATTGCCGAGAGACTTCATATTATTCCCCGAAATACAAAGGTTTTTCCGGCCTCCACCCGGGCCGGTAATTGAAAGGCCCGGACGTTTCCGTCCGGGCCCAAGATGGATTACTGGCCGGTGACGACCTTCGTCCAGAGACGCGTCCCCAGACGCTGCGTTTTCGGATCCCACGGCTTGACCGTGAAGAGGTTCTTCATCACCGCCTCGGTGGGATAGACGGCCGGGTCTTCCAGAATGTCCTTGCTGACGAACTGCTGGGAGGCCTTGTTGCCGTTGGCATAGAAGGTGTGGTCGCTCGCCTTGGCGATGACCTCAGGCTTCATCATGTAGTTCAGGAATTCGTGGGCTTCGGCGACGTGAGGCGCATCGGCGGGGATGGCCATCATGTCGAACCACATCTGGGCGCCCTGCGGGGGAACCGAATAATTGACCTCGACACCATTCTTGGCTTCGGCCGCGCGGTCGCGCGCCTGCAGCATGTCGCCGGAATAGCCGAAGGCGATGCAGATGTCGCCATTGGCGAGCGCATTGATATATTCGGACGAATGGAACTTGCGGACAAAGGGCCGCACGGCGGTCAGCAGCTCTTCGGCCTTCTTGAAATCCTCAGCCTTTGTGGAGTTCGGGTCGAGGCCGAGATAGCGAAACGCCGTGGTGATGACGTCCTTCGGCGTGTCGAGCACGTAGATGCCGCAATCCTTGAACTTTGCGGCGACCTTCGGATCGAAGATCACTTCGAGGCCAGGCTTGGCATCGGGACCGAGGATTTCGGCGACCTTCTTGACATTGTAGCCGATGCCGTCGGTGCCCCACATGTAATCGACCGCGTGTTCGTTGCCCGGGTCGTATTCGGCGGTGCGCTGCTGGATCACATCCCACATGTTGGACAGGTTCGGCAGTTTCGACTTGTCGAGCTTCTGGAAGACGCCGGCCTGGATCTGGCGCTGCAGAAAGTCCGCTGTCGGGACGACGACGTCGTAACCGGTGCCGCCGGCAAGCAGCTTGGTTTCCACGGTCTCGTTGGAATCGAAGGTGTCGTAGACGACCTTGATGCCGGTTTCCTTGGTGAAGTCGGCAAGGATGCTGTCGTCGATATAGTCCGACCAGTTGTAGACGTTGACGACGCGCTCCTGGGCAAAGGCCGGCGCGGCGGCAAGGAGTGCGGCAACGGCTGCGGCCGTCACGCTTGGAATGATTGACCTCATGACTTCTCCTGTTTGTTCAAAGAGCCCGCACCCCCGGACGTCTTTTCCCTCTGGTTTTATCAGCAGACTAAGAAGGAATTTCACAGCCCACAAGCGCAAAATCCTGCGCCTTCAATGATTTCGCAATCACTGGAAATCGAAGGCGCTGAGCCCCGCCACCATCTCGTCGAGCCCGAGCGGCCGCGTCACCGGCGGCTCGGCGCGGGAAAGGCAGCCGCGCCGCTCGCAAAGGCGACAGGCCGGCCCGATCGCGACCGGCTCGAGCGGCGTCGCCTGGCCATAGACCAGGCTGTCTGCGAGGGCTGCGTCGCAGCCGATCAGGACCGCGGTGCGCCGCAGCCTTTCGCCGAATTCGACGCTTGGCCCCTCCAGAGTGCGGGCGACCGTCAAGAAGGAGGCACCGTCTGGCATGACCACCGTTTCGGCCAGGATCTGGCCCGGCTGCAGGAAGGCAGCATGGAGATTAAGCTTGGGACAGCCGCCGCCGAAGCGGGCTTGCGGAAAACCCTGGGCGCCCGCCCGCCGCAGCCGGTGGCCCGCGGCATCGATCTCGATCAGGAAGAAGGGAATGGCGGCGGCGCCGGGGCGCTGCAGCATCGTCAGGCGCGCGGCGGCATGGCCGAAGGAGACGCCGAAGCGCGCCCTGAGAATATCGATATCGTAGCGTGTCGCCTTCGCCGCCGACAGGAAGGCTTCATAAGGCATGGCAAGTGCCAGGGCGGCGATGCGGGCAAGCTCGAAGCGGGCAATGCGGCGCGCCTCGGCGGAGGAGAGCGAGAGATCGTCGAGCTCGGCATCGATGGCCGGCAGCAGAGCGAGTGTCGCCGCCTCGACCGATATCTCGTGCGCGCGGTCGGCCGGTGACAGGCGCTCCGAGATGAAAAGCCGCATCGAGTGGCGATCGAAGCGGCGGCGCAGATCCGGCATGACGTGCACCGGCAGCACCCGCACCGCAATGCCGCGCTCGGCGCGCAGCCAATCTTTCAGCCCGGCGGCCAGATCGAGGCCGCCGGGAAGTGTCGCGGCAAAGGTCTCCGCCGCCGCCTCGATCCGTCCGAAATAGGCAGACCGGCGTTCGAGCGTCTCGCGCACTTCGTCGAGCGGCAAGCGGCCCGCGGCGACGGGCGCATGGCCTTCGGCGGCCATCAGCGCCGTCAGATCGGACAGCCGTGCCGCCTGTTCGCGATAGGCGCGGTAGAGCTTGATCATGCCGCTTGCCGCATTGGGAGCGGCTTCTGCCACCTCGACCAGTTCCTGGTCGCCGGGCAGTTCGCCGGATAGCAGCGGATCGGCAAAGACTTCCTTGAGCTGGCCGAGACTGCCGCCGGTCTGCCCGCGCAACTCCTCCAGATCGACCCGGTAGACGGCGGCAAGCTTCAAGAGGAGCTGCACCGTCAGCGGCCGCTGGTTGCGTTCGATGAGATTCAGGTAGGACGGCGAGATCTCCAGCGCCTCGGCCATGGCGGTCTGGGTCAGCGCCAGCGCATTGCGGATGCGCCGCAGTTTCGGGCCCGCGAATATCTTCCGTTCCGCCATGTCACACCCTTTGACAAGGGAAGAGCGCCGATATTTACAAAATTTTACAAATTCACAGCGCCACCCTGTCAATCCTCGTCATCTTAACCTCATTCAGGCCCGTAAATCAAAGGTTTTTCTGGCCATGCCGCGCGATATTGTCAATCTTGTCATCAACACCCCGACTACCGCTTTTTCGTGAGGAGATCAGCATGACGGATTTTTACAAGCTCGTTCCCAATGCACCGACTGATCGGTTCGAAGGCATCGACAGGCCCTACTCGGCCGATGACGTGCGGCGGCTCAGGGGCTCGGTGGCGCTCACCCATACGCTGGCCGAAATGGGGGCGGACCGGTTGTGGCGGCTGCTGCGCCAGGAAGATTTCGTCAATGCGCTCGGCGCGCTTTCCGGCAACCAGGCCATGCAAATGGTGCGCGCCGGGCTGAAAGCGATCTATCTCTCCGGCTGGCAGGTGGCGGCGGACGCCAATACGGCGTCGGCGATGTATCCCGATCAGTCGCTCTACCCCGCCAATGCCGGGCCGGAGCTTGCCAAACGCATCAACCGCACGCTGCAGCGCGCCGACCAGATCGAGACCTCGGAGGGCCAGGGGCTTTCCGTCGACACCTGGTTCGCGCCGATCGTCGCCGATGCGGAAGCCGGCTTCGGCGGGCCGCTCAACGCCTTCGAGATCATGAAGGCCTATATCGAGGCTGGTGCGGCCGGCGTCCATTTCGAGGACCAGCTCGCCTCGGAGAAGAAATGCGGCCATCTCGGCGGCAAGGTATTGATCCCGACGGCCGCCCATATCCGCAATCTCGATGCCGCCCGGCTTGCTGCCGACGTCATGGGGGTGGCGACGCTGGTGATTGCCCGCACCGACGCGGAAGCGGCAAAGCTTTTGACCTCCGATATCGACGAACGCGACCAGCCCTTTGTCGATTACGATGCCGGGCGCACGGTCGAGGGCTTCTATCAGGTCAGAAACGGCATCGAGCCCTGCATCGCCCGGGCTGTGGCCTATGCGCCGCATTGCGACCTGATCTGGTGCGAGACATCCAAGCCCGATCTCGATCAGGCGCGGCGCTTTGCCGAAGGCGTGCACAAGGTCCATCCCGGCAAACTGCTCGCCTATAATTGCTCGCCGTCCTTCAACTGGAAGAAGAACCTCGACGAGGCGACGATCGCCAAGTTCCAACGGGAACTCGGCGCGATGGGCTACAAGTTCCAGTTCATCACGCTCGCCGGCTTCCACCAGCTGAACTACGGCATGTACGAGCTGGCGCGCGGCTACAAGCAGCGGCAGATGTCGGCCTATTCCGAACTGCAGCAGGCGGAATTCGACGCCGAGGTCAACGGCTATACCGCCACCAAACATCAGCGCGAGGTCGGCACCGGCTATTTCGACGCCGTGTCGCTCGCCATCACCGGCGGCCGCTCGTCGACCACGGCGATGCACGATTCAACCGAACACGCACAGTTCAAACCGGCTGCGGAATAACCCAAAGAGGAGGAGAAGATCATGGCATCCATTTCACGCGTCCGGGAACGGGCCGAAGAGCAGTCCACCAGCATGAGCGAGGATCAGCAGACGACGATCCGCATGCTCGCCAACGACCTGCATCGGCTGAACCAATCGGTCATGAAGGCGGTCGAGGCCGGCGTCTCGGTCGAGCTGGTGCGCTCGGCCCGCCATCACGGCGGCGACGGCAACTGGGGCGACCTGCTGATCCCCGTCGTCGTCACCAACCGGCATTGAGGAGAACGCCCGCGCATCCCACTGCATAATTCCTTAAATCAGAATAGATTTAAGGATTAAATTATGCAGCAATTCAAAGTGTTACAGCGTCCTTTGCGCGTCTGAATAGACGCGCGGCGCTGTAAGAGATGCGCGGGCGGTCGGCGTAAACCTCAACCGCGGCTCGGCCGTTTTCCGGCGAAGAGATCGGCATAACTTCTAATCAACTTGGTCATGCGGTCGGCGACCGTGCGGATCTCCGGGCGATGACGGTCCTCGGCATTCATGACGATCCATTGCGCATGGCGCAATTCCGACAGCTCGCCGCCAAGCCGCTGCAATTGCGGATCGAGATCGCCGACGAAACAGGGAAGCACGGTCTTGCCGGCGCCGGCACGCACCAGATCGGGCAGCGACCGCGGCCGGTTGACACTGGCGACGATCGCGGCGGCGGCATGGGCGTGCGGCCAGCGCAGATAGGCCGAGATCGCCTCCTCCTCGGCAACGGCAATCCAGCGTTCATCGGTCTCGGCGGCGTTGCGTCTGATATAGACGGCATAGGCGACCTCGCCGAGCCGGCGGGCGGCAAGATTGGCCTCTTCAGGCTCGAATGCACGAATGCCGATATCGCTCTCGCGATAGGCAAGGCTCGCCCGCGCCTCGCCGATGGTCAGCGAAATGGCAAAGCCATCGCCCGGCATGCGGATGGCGGCGAAATTCTCCGTCAGCAGCCAGGCGACCCAGGTGCCGGCGGTAATCCTGACGGTCGTGCCGCCCTCGCCCGATTGCCGCCAGGCCTCCACCTTGCGGGCGGCGGCCTCCATCTCCTGCAGGTGATCGAGCAGCGCCTGGCCATCCTGCGTCAGGCGGTAGCCGGTCTGGCTGCGCGCAAACAGGGCGCGGCCGACCTCCTGTTCGAGGTCGAGCATGCGCCGGCCGACGGTCGCGGGGCTGAGCCCGCTTGCGGTGCTTGCCCCCGTCAGGCCGCCGAGACGGGCGACCTGCAGGAAAAGCTGATAGGAATCCCAATTGGCGTTTTTCATTTGTGAAAAACATAGCGGGATTTCGCCTGTTTATGAAGAGAAAATCGAAGTCTAAATCAGGAGATGTCTTCTACAGGAAAGGACATCGCCATGATCGACATGATCACCATCGGAGGCATCCACGGATATCGGCACTATCACGGGCCGTCGGGATGCAGGAGAGATGAAGATCAATTCTATGCCGAGTTCGGAGACAGCAGCATCATTCGCTTCGCCGGCTGGCTGACCTCGCTCGATTTCGCTGTCAAGCGCCTCGCATCGAAAGGAAGGCGCCGCAAACATACGCGCAAACCGGCGACAGCTGCGGTTGCGCTCCTCAGGCGACCTTCCTTGCGGTGAGGTGAGCGGGGGCATTGTTTGCGACGATGCGGAACCGCTCGATCAGCGCCATCAGCGTATCGGCCTCGCCGGCAAGCAGTCGGCTGGCCTGCGTGGTTTCTGCCACCATCGAGGCGTTCTTTTGGGTCATCTGGTCCATGGCGTTGACCGAACCGTTGACCTCCTGAAGTGCTGCCGACTGATCGCGGCTTGCCGTGGCGATGGTCTCGACATGGCCGCTGATCGCGATGATCTCGTGGCTGATCGCGGCAAGAACGCGGCCGGTCTTCTGAACCAGTTCGGAGCCCACCGTCACCTCGCGGCTGGATGTCTCGATCAGCGACTTGATCTCGCGCGCCGCATCGGCCGAACGCTGGGCGAGTTCGCGGACCTCCTGGGCGACGACGGCAAAACCCTTGCCGGCTTCGCCGGCGCGCGCCGCCTCGATACCGGCATTGAGTGCCAGCAGATTGGTCTGGAAGGCGATATCGTCGATCACCTCGATGATCTGCTCGATACGCTGCGAGGCCTCTTCGATGCGCTCCATGGCGGCGACGGCATCGCCGACCACGGCGCCGGAATTGTCGGCCGTCTTCTTGGTCGCGGCCACGACATTGTTGGCTTCGCGCGCGCGCTCGGCGGAAGAGCGAACCGTGACGGTGATCTCCTCCACCGCCGCGGCCGTCTCCTCGAGGCTCGCCGCCTGCGCCTCGGTGCGCTTCGAAAGCTCGCCGGCGGAGGCGGAGACCGCGCCGCTGTTGCGCTGGATGGTCGAGGCGCTGTCGCGGATGCCGGACAGCGTATCCTGGAGCCGCAGCAGCGAGGCGTTGAAATCGACCCGCAGCTGCTCCAGCCGGCCGACGAAGGGCGTGCCGATCGTTTCCGAGACATCGCCCTGCGACAGGCGTCCGAGGCCGGCGGCAAGCTGGTTGACGGCAAAGTCGATCTGGCTGTCGAGCGAGCGTTTGTCGGCATCGTTCCTGGCGCGTTCGGCGTCGCTCAAGGCGCGCTGCTCCGCAGCCTGGGTTTCCAGGTCACGCCTGGCGCGGGCGCTGTCGCGGAAAAGCGCCAAGGCCCGGCCGATATCGCCGAACTCGTTCTTCTTGGCGACGCAGGGGATCGCGCCATCGAGATTACCCGAGGAAATCGCGTGAACGCTCGCGGTCAGCGCCTGCAAAGGCTTCACCGACAGGCGGATCGCATAGAAGGCGAGAACACCGACGATGAGCATGACGACGGCGCCGACGCCAAGCACCAGCATCTGCAGCTCATACATGCGCTGGAAATAGACCTCCATCGGAATGCCGATGAAGAGAATGCCGACATTGGCATTCGATGCGTTCTTGATCGGGAAATAACCGGTCATGAACTTGCGGCCGAAAAGCTCAGCCTGGCCGTAATAGGCTTGGCCCTTGGCGAGAACAGGCTGGGCGGGGTGTTCCGCAACAAGCTTGGTGCCGACGGCGCGGTCGCCGTTTTCCTTCTTGACGTTGGTGGAGATGCGGACGTAGTCGCCGCCCTGTTTCTGAAAGATGGTCGCGACACCGGCTATCGACTGCGCGGTGCGGTCGACCAGCGAATGATCGGCAAGGGCAGGGATGGCGTCTTCCGTGACGGTTGCGAGCTGGCTGTCCTTCAGCTCGACCTTTGCCGCCTGATCGGCCGCGCCGTAGAGGACGGCCATGGCGCGGGTGGCATCCCTGGCGTCGGCGACCGCGCCGTCCATGACCTGGCGGCTCAGATTGTAATAGGTCACGCCGACAATGGCGGCGGTGCTGACCGTCAGCAGACACAGCGTGATCGCAACGATCTGACGGACGATCGACGTAGAGAAAAGGCGCAGCATCAAAACCCCCGGCAGACAAAACAAGGCTAAATTAGACGAAAAGCGTTAAGGAAAATTTCCCGTAAATCAGGGCCGATGGTAGCGCTGTTCCGATACGAAAAACGGCCCCGGAAAAAGCCGGGGCCGTTCGAATGAAGACAGATCGGGCGACGATCAGGCGGCGCGATAGACCGGCGCGGCGGCCGCCTCGCCATCGATCTTGAACTGCTGGATCAGCCTGCGCAGGGAATCGGCCTCGTCGGCCAGTTCGCGGCTGGCGGCGGTCGTCTCCTCGACCATGGCGGCGTTCTGCTGCGTCATCTGGTCCATCTGATTGACCGTCGCGTTGACGCTCTGCAGCGCGTTGGACTGGTCGTGGCTGGCGCGGGCGATCATCTCGACATGCTGGCTGATCGTGACGATCTGGGCACTGATCTTGGCGAGCACCGTGCCGGTCTCCTGCACGAATTGCGAACCGGAACTAACCTCGTTGGTCGATTTGTTGATCAGGCCCTTGATCTCCTGCGCCGCGGCGGCGGACCGCTGGGCGAGTTCGCGCACTTCCATGGCGACGACGGCAAAGCCCTTGCCGGCTTCACCGGCGCGCGCCGCCTCGATGCCGGCGTTGAGCGCCAAGAGGTTGGTCTGGAAGGCAATCTCGTCGATGACGCCGATGATCTGTTCGATCTGGCGCGAGGCATCCTCGATGCGGCCCATCGCGTCGATCGCATTGTTGACGACAACGGCGGAATCGTCGGCGCTGCGCTTAGCCTGGCGGACGATCTGATCGGCATCCTTGGCGCGTTCGGCCGAGGAGCGGACGGTGACGGTGATCTCGTCGACGGCGGCCGCTGTCTCTTCGAGCGAGGCTGCCTGCTGCTCGGTGCGCTTGGAGAGATCCTCGGCCGACTGGGCCATCTGGTTGCCGTTGCCCTGGATCAGTTCGACATTGTCGCGGATCTGGCTCATCGTCGCCTGCAGGCGCATCATCGAGCCGTTGAAATCCTGGCGCAGCTGTTCGAGGCGGCCGATGAAGGGCGTTTCGATCGTCGTCGAGATGTCGCCCTGCGACATGCGTTCGAGACCGGCGGCGAGTGCATTGACGGCGAATTCGATCTGGCGATCCATCTCGCGCTTGTCGGCGTCGTTGCGCTGGCGCTCGTGTTCGGCGGCGGCGCGTTCCTCGTCGCTCTGCTCCTCGATACGAATCTTCGAGATGGCGTTTTCCTTGAAAATGCCGAGCGCGCGGGCCATGTCGCCGATTTCGTCATGGCGCTGCTCGCCGGAGATATTGGTCTCCAGCGCGCCTTCGGCGATGCGGCGCATGGCGGCGGTGATCTGGCTGATCGGGCGCTGCAGCGTCAGCACCAGGGCAATGCCGCCGAGGATCGACAGGAGGATGCCGAGACCGGTGGTCATGACCGAGATGCTGTTTGCCTGGGTGCGCTCGGTGCCGGCCGTCTGCTTCTGCAGTTCGGCGAAATCGGTCAGCTTCGTCCAGATCTGGTCGAGTTCCTGGCGGGCCGCGGCATAGGCCGTGACGCGCTCGCCGATCGTATCGACGATCTTCGAGCCGCCGCCGGAGATGGCGTCGAGTGGGGGCTGGATTGCGCCCGAAATGCCTTCGGCAAAGCCCATGCCCTTGGCGCTGGTGGTCAGCACCTGCATGTCCTTGCCGAGCGTGCCGGCCTGCTGCTGCAGGCGCACGAGATTATCCTTGCTTGAATTGGCGAGGAAATCGGAAAGCACGATCTGCAGCGCATAGACTGAATTTTCGAGACGGCGGGTATCCTGAAGGACGGAGTTGGTCTGGCCGATGCGGCCCTCGAGGTCGGCGAAGCGCTGTGTCGCCTCGCGCATCTTCTGCGTCGCGGTCAGCTGCGTATAGGTCGAGGTCTGGCGGAAGCGCGAGACGAGACGGCCGAGTTCGGCGATATTCTCATCGGTCGGAGCCGGCATCGCGGTAATCGCCTTGATGCTGTCGATGGTCGCAGCCAGCGCGTCGATGACGTTCTTCTGGTTGGTCGGAACCGAAATGGCGATCAGCCGCTGGGATTTGACGATCGCAGGCATCTGTTCGTTGATGTAGGCGATCTTGTCCTGCGGCGTCTGCGGTTTGCTGTAGCCGCTGGCGACTGTGCCGAGGAAGTCGCCGCCCTTCAGCAGGCGGTCGGCGGTGCGAAGGGTGATGGTGGCGGCACCCTCGTCGCGCTGGAGGGCGGTCTGCAATTCCTCGGCCTGGTAGGAGACGGTGAAACGGGTGCTGATCAGGCTCTTTTGCGCCGCGTCGATCTGCTCGTGCAGCGCCTGTTCCTGCTCATGCAGGCCCCAGAGCTTGTCGACGACGCCCGAAATGTCCTTGGTGCGGCGTGACGCCTCGGCAAGGCTGTCGCGGCCGGCGGCCTGTTCACCGACCTGGTTCAGCGTCTGATCGAGCACACCCTGCTGGGTCTTCAGTTCCGCGGTCAGCTTGTCGCGGGCCTCCGGGCTGGTGACGCGCAGGAAATCGTCCATCGAACCGTAGAGATCCTTGAACCCGCTCAGCGACTGCAGCACGCTGTTGGATATTTCCATGCGGCCCTGCAGCAGTCCCGAAGCGTAAAGGCCCGTCAGGCCCACCGCCGAAATGGTGACAACGAAAGGCAGAACGAATATCAGGACCTTCGTCTTGATCCTGAAGCGGGAAAGAATCTTGTCAATCAACATGGCGTTCCGGGCCTTTCATACACCACTCCTCCCGCAGGCGGCCATCTGGCGCCAGCCGGGTACACATCGAGCTGTTCTTTAATTTACATTGGGGAACCCGGAAGCCAGGCGGCAGTCATTGCCAGTTCATGTCCAAACAACTTGGAGACGCCCAAATAATCGCGGGCAATTGTGTCAGATTAGATATTAATTTTCGGATAAGCGGTTGCGGCGGATTAAGCCAAGGCGGTGAAATAGTTGCAATTTTGTGGGCCGTTACGCCGCAGGGCGGCAGACACGCGCGCAAACATTCGTTGCAGGCCTTAAGACAGGATCAGATGAAGTGCGAGGCGAGCAGCGCCAGGCTGGCGGCGGTGGCGCCGGCCGCAAGCATCAGATAGCGCAGGGCGACCATGCGGGCATCAGGCTTGGCCTGGGCGATTGCGATGGCGCGGGCGCGTCGTGCGTTTCTGGTCATGCTCGAAACCTCACTTCTGTCTGACACAACAATCCAACAAAACGGCTTGCCGGTAAAGCTTATTTAGGAATTGCCTTGCAGACCGCCAATTGAGACAGGATGGCGCACCTCTCTTAAGAAGTCTTGAATCGGTATTACTAATATAGAGTGCAGCGGTCCCGGGCGACATGCAGAAAACACAAACCTCAGGCACATTCGCCGGCAGCAAATCCGGAAGCCCAGGCCCATTGGAAATTATAACCGCCGAGCCAGCCGGTGACGTCGACACATTCGCCGATGAAATAAAGCCCGGGCACGGCCTTGGCCTCCATGCTGCGGGAATCGAGCGCTGCCGTATCGATACCGCCGAGCGTCACTTCCGCCGTGCGGTAGCCTTCCGAGCCGGACGGTTTGACCGCAAAGTTCTGGGCGCCGGCCGCAAGGCGCAGCAGCGCCTTATCCGGCAGGTCGGCCATGTTGCCGGAGATTTTTTCGCGCTCGACGAGAAACTGGGCCAGCCGCTTCGGCAGGATGTCGCCGAGTGCGGTCTGCGCCGACTGGCGGCCATTCACCTGCTTTGCCGTCTTCAGATGTCCTCCAATGTCGATATCCGGTTCGATCGCAACGACGATCTCGTCGCCTTCGCGCCAGTAGGAGGAGATTTGCAGGACGGCGGGTCCGCTGAGGCCCCGATGGGTAAACAGCAGCGCTTCGCGGAAGGCGGTCCTGCCATGGCGGATTTCGGCCGGGGCGGAAATGCCGGCAAGTGGGGCGATGACCTCGAGCAGGCCGGGATCGAGGGTCAGGGGCACCAGGCCGGGGCGGGTTTCGAGCACGGGCAGACCGAACTGCTCGGCGAGGCGATAGGCAAAGCCGGTGGCGCCCATCTTCGGGATCGACTTGCCGCCGGTGGCGACGATCAGCGACGAGGCTTCATAGGCGGCTTCAGCGGTCGAGACGCGAAAACCCGCCTCCACCCTTTCGACGGCTGATATTTCGGTGCCGAGATGCAGCTTAGCGCCGGCGCTGCGCATCTCATCGAGCAGCATGCGGATGACGTCTTTGGCGCTATCGTCGCAGAAAAGCTGGCCGAGCGTCTTTTCATGCCAGGCAATGCCGTGACGGTCGACCATGGCGATGAAATCGGCCGGCGTGAAGCGGGCCAGCGCCGACTTGCAGAAATGCGGGTTGGCCGAGAGGAAATTCTTCGGCCCTGCATGGACATTGGTAAAATTGCAGCGGCCGCCGCCGGAGATGCGGATCTTCTCGCCGGGCGCCCTTGCATGGTCGAGGACCACGACCGAGCGGCCGCGTTTTCCTGCCCGAATGGCCGCCATCATGCCCGCCGCCCCGGCGCCGATGACGATGACGTCGCTTTTGCGCTGCAAACCCGTTTCCCCGATCAAAACAGCGTCTTCTTTTTCCATCAAAGGGCGAAAGTCAACGTTCTCGACCTCTCGCCAATTGGCAAAGTCTGGTTATGATGGCGCCACGATCAACCAAACCGGTGTGTCATGTCCCCAAAAAAGACGACGCTGAAGCCTGCCAGAAACGTACCCGCCTCGAAGCAGACTCCCCCGGACCCCGGGGCCCTGCGCGGCGTTGCGAACTGGAAGGAAGCGGCGCGGTGGCTGAGGGACAGGGGCATCGAAGACATCGAATGCATCACGCCGGACCTTGCCGGCGTTCCGCGCGGCAAGATGATGCCGAGCTCGAAATTCACCTCGAACACCTCGCTGGCGCTGCCTTCGGCGATCTACCGGCACACGATTTCTGGCGAGTACCCGGAGGAGACGGAGAGCTTCCGCTACGAGCCGCGCGACAGCGATCTGAAGCTGATGCCGGATCTTTCGACGCTGTCGGTCGTACCCTGGGAGACCGATCCGACGGCGCAGGTGATCTGCGACATCGTCGATTCCGACGGCGGCGAAGTGCCCTATACGCCGCGCAACGTGCTGAAACGCATCATGAGCCTCTATCACGACCGCGGCTGGAAGCCGATCGTGGCGCCGGAAATCGAATTCTACCTGGTCGCCAAGAATGACGACCCCGACTATCCGCTGCATCCGCCCAAGGGCCGGTCCGGCCGCTCGATCCTCGGCGGCCAGGGCTATTCGATCGCCGGGATCAACGAATTCGACGAGTTGATCGACGACATCTACCATTTCTCCGAGAAGCAGGGTCTCGAGATCGATACGCTGATCCATGAAGAGGGCCCGGCGCAGCTGGAGATCAACCTGCGCCACGGCAATCCGATCGAGCTTGCCGACCAGGTGTTCCTGTTCAAGCGCACGATCCGCGAGGCGGCGCTGAAACACGATATTTATGCGACTTTCATGGCCAAGCCGATGCAGGCCCAGCCGGGGTCGGCGATGCATATCCATCAATCGGTGGTCAATATCGAGACGGGCAAGAACGTCTTCTCCAATGCGGACGGATCGGCCTCGAAGGAATTCTTCCATTTCATCGGCGGCATGCAGAAATTCGTGCCGAGCGCCATGGCGATGCTGGCGCCCTATGTGAATTCCTACCGGCGCTTGCAGCCAGACATGTCCTGCCCGGTCAACAATGCCTGGGGCTACGACAACCGCACGACCGCCTTCCGCGTTCCGGTTTCCGATCCGCAGGCGCGGCGCGTCGAAAACCGGCTGCCGAGCTCGGATGCCAATCCTTATCTCGCGCTTGCAGCCTCGCTCGCCGCCGGCCTGCTCGGCATCATGAAAGAGATCGAGCCGACGGCGCCGACTGAAGATTCGGCCAATGAAGGCTCGATCGACCTGCCGCGCGGCTTGCTGGAAGCCGTGGCGCTGCTCGAGGACGAGCCGGCCTTCGAGGAGATTTTCGGCTCGCAGTTCATCGGCCTTTATGCCGGCGTCAAGCGCGGCGAGTTCGAGACCTTCATGCAGGTGATCAGCCCCTGGGAGCGGGAATTCCTTCTGCTCAACGTGTGAGGGAGCGTCATGGCATCGCAGGAGACGTGGCAGAGCCCGATCTCGCCGGGCCTATCCTGGTATCAGGCAACCGTCGGCGAGCGGCCGAGCTATGCCGCTCTCGACGGTTCGAGGACAGCAGATGTCGCCATCATCGGCGGCGGCTATACCGGCCTGCAGGCCGCCTATAATCTGGCCAAGGCAGGCGTCTCGGTGGTGCTGATCGAGGCCTGCCGTTTCGGCGACGGGGCGTCCGGGCGCAATGGCGGTCAGCTCGGCACCGGCCAGCGATGGTGGCCGGAAGAGCTCGAGGAGAAGATCGGCTATCAGCGTTCGAAGGCGCTATTCGATCTTGCCGAAGCGGCCAAGCGCCATCTCATCGATTTCGCCCGCGAGCACCAGATCGAGATCGACTATGCGCCCGGCCAGCTCAATGTCGCGCACAAAGCGAGCTATGAACGCGACTTTCGTGAGAACGCCGAAATCGCCGCGCGGCGCTACGGCTATCCGCACATCAGCTTCATGGACGAGAAGGAAACGCAGGAGCGGCTCGGCTCGAAGCGTTTTTATTGCGGCGTGCGCGATGTCGGCACTGGCCATATCCATCCGCTGAAGCTGCTGATCGGGCTGGCGCGGGTCGCAGCCAATGCCGGTGCTGCGATCTTCGAGATGACCAAGGCAACGGCGATCCGTCAGGCCGGCGGCAAGGTGACGATCGAAACGGACAGGGGAACGATCACCGCCAACCGCGCGCTGATTGCCTGCGACGGCCATATCGACGGCCTCGAACCGGTGACGGCAAGCCATGTCATGCCGATCCGCTCCTTCATCGGCGCCACCGCTCCCCTCGACCGGCATCCCGAGGTGCTGCCGGGCGGCGAGGCTGTGGCCGATTCGCGCTTCGTCGTGCGCTACTTCCGCAAATTCGGCGACGGCCGGCTGCTGTTCGGCGGGCGCGAGGCCTATACGTCGGACAATCCGAAGGACATTTCTGAGCATATCCGCCGGCAGATCGCCGAGATCTATCCTGATTTGAAAGACATCGAGATCACCCATGCCTGGGGCGGCAGCGTCGGCATTACCATGCCGCGCCAGCCTTTCGTGCGCGAGGTCATGCCGGGTGTCATCTCGATCGGCGGTTATTCCGGCCATGGCGTCATGCTGTCAAACTACTGTGGCAAGCTCTATGCGGAAACGGTGCTTGGGAAATCCCACGATCTCGACCTGTTCAAATCGCTCGATATTCCCGCCTTTCCCGGCGGCGCCAGCATGCGGGCGCCTTTGCTTTTTCTCGCATTGTCGTGGTTTGCGCTTCGCGACAAGTTTTAGTCCGATTGCGGATTTCCTCTTCCGGAAATTCGCACTAAAACCGGTGCCTGACAGATTCATTGCACTGCACACTGGCTTTTTTAAATCGATTAGATTAAAAGGGCCGCCAACCAGCATGATTGAGAGACAAGCTCATGAGCAGCCAGATCATTCCCGTTGAGCCTTTTGATTACGTCGTCTTCGGCGGCAGCGGCGACCTTGCCGAACGCAAGCTTCTGCCGGCGCTTTACCACCGCCAGATCGAAGGCCAGTTCTCCGAACCGACCCGGGTGATCGGCGCTTCGCGCAGCCCGCTTTCCCATGAGGAATACCGCAAATTCGCCAAGGACGCGTTGAAGGAGCACCTGAAGAAGGGCGAATATGACGAAGCCGAAGTGGAGAAGTTCTGCGCCCGTCTCTACTATGTCTCGGTCGACGCCCGCACGGATACCGGTTGGGATCAGCTGAAGAAGCTGCTCGACGAGGGCAAGGAGCGCGTGCGCGCCTTCTACCTCGCCGTCGCGCCCGGCATTTTCGGCGACATTTCGCAGAAGATCCACGACCACAAGCTGATCACCAAGTCGACCCGCATCGTCGTCGAGAAGCCGATCGGCCGCGATCTCGCTTCGGCACTGCAGCTCAACGACACGATCGGCCGCGCCTTCAAGGAAGAACAGATCTTCCGCATCGATCACTATCTCGGCAAGGAGACGGTGCAGAACCTGATGGCGCTGCGCTTCGCCAATGCGCTCTACGAGCCGCTGTGGAACGCCAACTACATCGATCACGTGCAGATCACCGTGGCTGAAGCGGTCGGCCTCGAGGGCCGGGCCGGCTACTACGATACGGCCGGCGCGCTGCGCGACATGGTGCAGAACCACATCCTGCAGTTGCTCTGCCTGACGGCGATGGAAGTGCCCTCGTCGATGGATTCGGAAGCCGTTCGCGACGAGAAGCTGAAGGTGCTGCGGGCGCTGAAGCCGCTCAACGCCTCCAATGTCGAGCAGGCGACGGTCCGCGGCCAGTACCGCGCCGGCGCCTCGGGCAGCGGCCCGGTCAAGGGCTATCTCGAAGAGCTCGAAGGCGGGGTCTCCAACACCGAGACCTTCGTCGCCATCAAGGCCGAGATCAACAACTGGCGCTGGGCCGGCGTCCCCTTCTATATCAGAACCGGCAAGCGCCTGACCGGACGCATGTCCGAGATCGTCATCACCTTCAAGCCGATCCCGCATGCGATCTTCGACCAGGCGGCCGGACGCATCGTCGCCAACCAGCTGATCATCCGGCTGCAGCCGGATGAGGGCGTCAAGCAGTCGCTGATGATCAAGGATCCGGGCCCGGGCGGCATGCGCCTGCGCAACGTCTCGCTCGACATGAGCTTCGCCCAGGCCTTTAATGTCCGCAATCCCGACGCCTACGAGCGTCTGCTGATGGACGTGATCCGCTCCAACCAGACATTGTTCATGCGCCGCGACGAAGTCGAAGCCGCATGGAAATGGGTCGACCCGATCCTCAAGGGTTGGGAAACCACCGGCCAGCAGGTGCAGGGCTATACGGCCGGCACCTGGGGCCCGAGCCAGGCCATCGCGCTGATCGAGCGTGACGGCCGCACCTGGCATGACGATATCTAGGACGGAACCGATGGCATCGACCCTGCATTCCTTCGCCAGCCCCGCTGATCTCGCCGGCAGCCTCGCCGACAAAGTCGCCGATAGGCTTTCGGCGGCGGTCGCCGCCCGCGGAACGGCGTCCATCGCCGTTTCCGGCGGCTCGACGCCGAAGGCTTTCTTCCAGGCGCTGTCGACGCGCGCCATCGCCTGGGACAAGGTGACGATCACGCTGGTCGACGAACGCTTCGTGCCGGCCGACAATCCGCGCTCGAACCATCTGCTGGTCGATGCCAATCTCTTGCAGAACAAGGCGAAGGCGGCGCGTTTCGTGCCGCTTTATCAGCCCGCCGCCTCCGTCGAGGAGGCCGCGCGGCTTGCGACCGAAAAGAGCGCCGAAATCGGCATTCCCTTCGACGTCGTCATCCTCGGCATGGGCGGCGATGGCCATACCGCCTCGTTCTTTCCCGGCGGCAGCAATCTTGCCAAGGCGCTCGATGCATCGACGCCGCGCGGCATCATCACCATGGAAGCGGAAGGGGCCGGCGAGCCGCGGCTGACCTTCACCTTCTCCAGTCTTCAGGATGCCGCACTCCTGGTTCTCCATATCGAGGGCGAAGGCAAAAAAGACGTTCTCGCCAAGGCGGAAGGCAGCGGTAACGAGGCAGACATGCCGATCCGCGCCGTTCTGCGCCGGGCCACTTCCCCGGTCGAGATCTACTGGGCTCCCTGATCGGCCGTCAATCCGGATCGACTATCAGGCCAGAGCCGCCGAAACAGACAAGACAACGAACAAGGCAGGGATCTTCCATGTCCGCTCACGCACGCATATCTGCGATCACCGATCGTATTGTCGAACGCTCGAAACCAACCCGTGAGCGCTATCTGGAGCGCCTGCGCGCCGCCGCATCCAAGGGCGTCCAGCGCTCGGTGCTCGGCTGCGCCAACCTTGCCCATGGCTTTGCGGTCTGTTCCCCCACCGATAAGGATGCGCTCGCCGGCGACCGCATTCCCAATCTCGGCATCATCACCGCCTATAACGACATGCTCTCGGCCCACCAGCCGTTCGAGACCTATCCGGCGATCATCCGTGAGGCGGCCGCAGAGGCCGGCGGCGTGGCACAGGTGGCGGGCGGCGTGCCGGCGATGTGCGACGGCGTCACCCAGGGCCAGCCGGGCATGGAGCTTTCGCTGTTTTCGCGCGACCTGATCGCCATGTCGGCGGGCGTCGGCCTGTCGCACAACATGTTCGATGCCGCCCTCTTCCTCGGCGTCTGCGACAAGATCGTGCCGGGGCTCGTCATTGCAGCGCTGTCCTTCGGGCACCTGCCGTCGATCTTCGTTCCAGCCGGTCCGATGACGACGGGCCTGCCGAACGACGAGAAGTCGCGCGTGCGCCAGCTCTTCGCCGAGGGCAAGGTCGGCCGCGCCGAGCTGCTGGAAGCGGAATCGAAATCCTATCACGGCCCCGGCACCTGCACCTTTTACGGCACCGCCAATTCCAACCAGATGCTGATGGAGATCATGGGCTTCCACCTGCCCGGCTCCTCCTTCATCAATCCCGGCACACCGCTGCGCGAAGCTCTGACGCGCGAAGCCGCCAAGCGGGCGCTGGCGATCACCGCGCTCGGCAATGAATTCACGCCGGCCGGCGAGATGATCGACGAGCGCTCGGTCGTCAACGGCGTCGTCGGCCTGCATGCGACCGGCGGCTCCACCAATCACACGCTGCACCTCGTCGCCATGGCGCGCGCAGCCGGCATCCAGCTCACCTGGCAGGACATTGCCGAGCTTTCGGAAGTGGTGCCGCTGCTTGCCCGCGTCTATCCGAACGGGCTTGCCGACGTGAACCATTTCCAGGCGGCCGGCGGCATGGGCTTCCTCATCAAGGAACTGCTGAAGCACGGCCTGGTGCACGACGACGTGCGCACCGTCTTCGGCCATGGCCTCGAAGCCTATACGGTCGATGCCCGGCTCGGCGAAAACGGCGGCGTCCTGCGCGAGCCGTCGCCGGAGAAGAGCCATGATCCCAAGGTTCTCTCCAGCATCGAAACGCCGTTCCAGGCCAATGGCGGGCTGAAGATGCTGCGCGGCAATCTCGGCAAGGCAGTGATCAAGATCTCCGCCGTCAAGCCGGAGCGTCATGTCATCGAGGCACCGGCGATCATCTTCCACAGCCAGCAGGAACTGCAGGACGCTTTCAAGGAAGGCAAGCTCAACCGCGATTTCATCGCAGTGGTGCGCTTCCAGGGGCCGAAGGCGAACGGCATGCCGGAACTGCACAAGCTGACGCCGCCGCTCGGCGTGCTGCAGGACCGCGGTTTCCGCGTGGCGCTGTTGACCGACGGGCGCATGTCGGGGGCCTCGGGCAAGGTGCCGGCGGCAATCCACGTGACGCCTGAGGCGGTCGACGGCGGCCCGATCGCCCGCATCCGCGACGGCGACATCATCCGCCTGGACGCGATCAAAGGCACGCTCGAGCTGCTCGTCGATGCGGCCGATCTGGCGGAGCGCGAGCCGGTGACCGTCGATCTCTCCGACAATGAATTCGGCATGGGCCGCGAACTCTTCGCGCCGTTCCGCCGCGCCGTCGGCGCTTCGGATCAGGGTGCGAGCGTGCTCTTCCACCACTGAGCGTGGCCTCTGCAGACAAACAAAAACCCGCGGGCGCGCGAAGCACCCGCGGGTTTTTGTTATCCAGTCTTTAATCCCTCAGGCGCGGATATCGAGCACGTAGTCGCGATGCGCCGGATGAGTGCTGTAGACGAAGATCTTGTTCAGCTCCTTCTGCGTCAGCAGGCGCAGGAAGCGGACTTCGATCGTATTGTTGGCGTTGACCTTCATCAGGATGCAACCGACCTTGGTGATGCGGGCATCCGGAATATCCAGATAGAACTGCTTCGGCAGGTTGAACTGGGTGAGGATCGCGAGTGTGGCGCTGCTCATCGAGATCCGGACGATATCGCAACGGCGCGAGGCCGCGTGCATGACGCCCTTTTCCGTATATTCGATGCGCGCGGCATTCATCGTGTCCTCCATCTTGAACCGCTGCTCGCGGTCATACATGAAGGATTCTTCCTTGCTCAGGAAATGAGATTTTGGCTGTGACGGATTGGAAGCGGCCACGTGCTTATCCCCCTCATAAATTGACTGGGAAAAGGTAGCAGCCGATCTTTAACAGAAAGTGAGAATCCGGTGCGCCAAGTATAATTCTCGGGATTATTACCCCAAAAATGGCTCTCTCATTTCCGGTAGCTATGGCCGGTCGCATCGAACAGATGCAGCTTCTGCCTGTCGGCGGCAAAACGCATCCTCTGGCCCTTCTTCACATCGTAGATGCCGGGCAGCTTGACGACGATCGGCTCGCCCGGGACCAGGCCTTCGATATAGAGCAGCGTGACTTCGCCGAGGGCTTCGACGATCGACACCTCGCCCTCGAAAAGATAGTCGGCGCCTTCGGCGACCCTCAAATCCTCGGGACGAACGCCGAAGCTCGCCTGCTTGCCGGCTTCGGAAGCGCCGGTCGCGACATCGAGCGTCACCGACATACCGCCGGTCAGCGTCACCGTCGTCTGGCTTCCGGTTGCGGCGACCGTCGCCGGGATGATGTTCATGGCCGGCGAGCCGATGAATTTGGCGACGAAGAGGTTGGCCGGACGCTCATAGAGATCCAGCGGCGCACCGACCTGCTCGATATTGCCGGCGGAGAGAACGACGATGCGGTCGGCGAGCGTCATCGCCTCGACCTGGTCGTGGGTGACGTAGATCATCGTCGTATCGGCCATCTGTTCGTTCAGGCGGGCGATCTCGATGCGGGTGGCGACGCGCAGCGCGGCGTCGAGGTTGGAGAGCGGCTCGTCGAACAGGAAGACCTTCGGATCGCGGCAGATGGCGCGGCCGATCGCCACGCGCTGGCGCTGGCCGCCGGAAAGTGCCTTCGGCAGGCGGTCGAGATATTTGGTCAGCTGCAGGCTCTCGGCCGCCGCCTTGACGCGGCGGTCGATCTCCTGCTTGCTTTCGCCGGCGATCTTCATACCGAAAGCCATATTATCGAAGACGGTCATGTGCGGGTAGAGCGCATAGGACTGGAAGACCATGGCGATGCCGCGCTTGGAGGGCGGCACGTCATTGACGAGATGGCCGTCGATATACATCTCGCCGCCGGTGATCGCCTCAAGACCGGCGATCATGCGCAGAAGCGTGGACTTGCCGCAGCCGGACGGACCGACGAAGACGATGAATTCGCCTTGCTTGATATCGAGGTCGATGCCGTGGAGAACGTCCACGGAACCGTAGGATTTGCGGATATCCTTCAGCGTCAGTCCAGTCATGTCTCTCTCCCCTGCTGATCCTTAAGCGAGACGGGCGAAATACGCCCCCCAGGCCGGAATATCGATCTTGTCGCCATAGTTGTTGCTGATAAAGCCATGCCCCGTCAACGCCTGCCATTCTCCCGCAGGCAAAGTGACGCCGGTTTCGGTCGGGCTCATGTTGAAGATGCAGAGCAGCTGCTCATTGCCGTATTCACGGGTGAAGACCAGGGCGTCGCCCTGCGGCTCCTCGAATTCGATCTCACCCTTGGCAAAGGCCGGGTGCAATTTGCGGAAGGCGATAAAGCGGCGATAGTGCTCCAGCACCGAGGCCTCGTCGCCCTGCTGGACGCTGACGGCGCGCAGAATATGCTCGACCGGCACCGGCAGCCAGGGTTTGACCGTGGAAAAGCCGCCCTGGGCGACCTGGCTGTCCCAGACCATCGGCGTGCGGCAGCCGTCGCGGCCCTTGAATTCCGGCCAGAACTGGATGCCGTATGGATCCTGCAGATCCTGATAGGCGAGATCGGCCTCGGTCAGCGCCAGCTCTTCACCCTGATAGAGGCAGACGGAGCCGCGCAGCGTCAGCAGCAGCGAAGCATAGAGCTTGGCGAAGGTGTCGTGATCGGCGACCAGCCCGCCCCAGCGGCTGACATGGCGCATGACATCGTGATTGGAGAAAGCCCAGCAGGCCCAGCCATCGGGTGCGGCGGCTTCGAAATCCTGCATCACCTCCTCGACGCGCTCGGCCGTCAGCGGATCGGGCGCCAGGAACTCGAAGGCGTAGCACATATGCATCTTGTCGTTGCCGGAGGTATATTCGCCGACAATTTCAAGGCCGCGCTGGCTGTCGCCGACTTCGCCGACGGCGGCAATTGCCGGGAATTCCTCGAGAACGGCGCGGAAGCGCTTCAGGAAGGCAAGGTTTTCCGGCCGGTTCTTGTCGTAGATATGCTCCTGGAAATTATAGGGATTGACCGCCGGCGCCGTCGAGGCGTTGCGGCGCTCGGGGGCAAGTGCCGGATTGTCGCGCAGCAGCGGGTCGTGGAAATAGAAGTTGATGGTATCGAGGCGGAAGCCGTCGACGCCGCGATTGAGCCAGAAGCGCACGACATCGAGCAGACGGTCCTGCACCTCAGGATTATGCAGGTTCATATCCGGCTGCGAGGTCAGGAAGTTGTGCAGGTAATATTGCATGCGCGTCGGATCCCACGCCCATGCCGAGCCACCGAAGATCGACAGCCAGTTGTTCGGCGGCGTGCCGTCCGGCTTGGCGTCGGCCCAGACATACCAGTCGGCCTTGGCGTTGGTCTTGCTGGAGCGGCTCTGCACGAACCACGGATGCTGATCCGAGCTGTGGGAGATGACGAGATCGATCATCACCCGGATGCCGAGGCGATGGGCCTCTGATATCATCGTGTCGAAATCCACCAGCGTGCCGAAGATCGAATCGACGTTCTCGTAGTCGGAAACGTCGTAACCGAAATCGCGCATCGGCGAGGTGAAGAAGGGCGATATCCAGATCGCATCGACGCCGAGGCTTGCAACATGCGGCAGGCGGGCGGTGATGCCCTTGAGGTCGCCGATGCCGTCACCGTTGGAATCCTGGTAGGAGCGCGGGTAGATCTGATAGATCACCGCGCCGCGCCACCAGTCCTTGTCGGGGGTCGAGATCGATTGGGGAGCCACGTTCATGGGATATCCTGTCTGAAGTCACGTTCGGAAATGGTCAGCCTCCCTTGACCGAACCCGCTAGCAGGCCGCGCACCAGATAACGCTGCAGCCCGAAGAAGACGAGCAGCGGCACGATGATGGTGACGAAGGCCGAGGCCGTCAAAATCTCCCAATTGCCGCCGCGCGAGCCGAGCAGCGCGTTCAGGCTGCCTGTGAGCACGATGTGGTCCTTGTCGGTGCCGAGGAAGACCATGGCGACGAGCAGGTCGTTCCACACCCACAGGAATTGGAAGATGGCGAAGGAGGCGAGTGCCGGGAATGACAAAGGCAATACGATGCGGGTGAAGATCTCGAAGTCGCTGGCGCCGTCGACGCGGGCGGATTCGATGATCTCCTTCGGCAGGCCGGCGATATAGGCCCGCAGGAGATAGATGGCGAGCGGCATGCCGAAGGCGGTGTGGGCGAGCCAGATGCCGGGATAGGTCTTGGATGGCTGGCCGAGCAGGTTGCCGATTTCGTTATAGAGGCGCAGCAGCGGGATCAGCGACATCTGCAGCGGCACGACGATGAGGCCGACGACGAGCGCAATCAACAGCGCGCGGCCGGGAAACTCCATCCAGCTCAGCGCATAGGCGGCAAAGGCGGCGATCAGGATCGGGATAATCGTCGCCGGGATCGTCACGGTCAGCGAATTGATGAAGGACTGGCCGATGCCTTCGCCTCTCAGAACCGTGTTGTAGTTCTGCAGCGTAAATTCCGGCGGCGCGGAGACGGAGACATAGATGCGCCGCGGCCGTTCGTCGGGCGAGAAGGCCGCATTCTTCATGTAACGGTAGCTGCCGTCGCTGTTGATCAGCAGGCTTTCGCCGTCGCCGAGATCGGCGGTGGTGCCGGCCTCGAAGGCGGCCGGCTGCTGCACGCGGTTGCCGAAGGCCTTCACCGAGCGGCCGGTCTGCCCCTCCAGCACATTGCCTGAAATGACGTAGGCAGCACCTTCCTGCTTCTGCTGGTCCGGCGTGCCCAAGCGCACCGCGACGGTCTGCGTCGAGCCGACGAAGGACGTCCACCAGCCGGAGACGACGATCTGGTCCTTGTCGCGCAGCGCGCTGACGAAGATTCCGAGCGTCGGGATCAGCCAGACGATGACGATCAGGAGAACGGCGGCGTGAACGAAAAGACGGGCGGGACCGATCTTGAAGTAGCTTGCGGCAGCGGTCATCTCAATGGCCCTTCAGTTCGCGGTTGGCGCGGCGCACGTTCCACACCATGATCGGCGTGACGGCGAGCATGATGATGAGGGCGATAACAGCACTTCGGCCGGAATCGCCGCCGCCGCGGAACATCCAGTCGAACATCAGATTGGCCAGCACCATCGACTGCCACTGGCCGTTGGTCATGGTCAGCACGATATCGAAGACCTTGAGGACGAGGATGGTGATCGTCGTCCAGACAACCGCGATCGATCCCCAGACCTGCGGCACCATGATGCGCCAGAAGATCTGCCACCCGTTGGCGCCGTCGATGACGGCGGCCTCGATCGTCTCCTCGGGAATGCCGCGAAGGGCGGCCGACAGGATGACCATGGCAAAACCGGTCTGGATCCAGATCAGGATGACCATCAGGAAGAAATTGTTCCAGAAGGGAACGGAGATCCACACCTCGGGCGTGCCGCCGAAGGTCTGGACAATGGCGTTCAAGAGGCCGATCTGGACGTCGTTGCCGCCGCGATATTCATAGATGAACTTCCAGATGACCGAGGCGCCGACGAATGAGATCGCCATCGGCATGAAGACGATACTCTTGGCGATATTGCCCCACCAGATGCGGTCGGTCATCACGGCGATGACCAGGCCGAAGAAGGTGCAGGCGGCCGGCACGACGGCGAGCCAGAGGATGTTGTTGAAGATCGACTGGCGGAATTCGCGGTCGCCGAGCGCCCATTTGTAATTGGCGAGGCCGACGAATTGCTGGCCGGCGCGGTCGTGGAAGGAGAGGATGAAGGTCGCAACGACGGGATAAACGAGATAGACGATGAGCAGGAAGAGCGCCGGGCCGATGAACAGCCACGGCCGGATCAGCGCACGGCGATTGAGATTGCGCGATGCGGCGCGGATGTCGCCATCCTTCACCGGCAAAGCGAGATCCAGGATCTTGTTGGAAAAATAGAAATAGGCCGAGCACGCGAAAACGGCGACGACCACGACGCCCAAAGCGGACACTATCTGCGACAGCATTTCGTCCCTCCCCTGCTTCCCCTGATCTTAGTCCGACCGGTATTGTTCTGACGGGTCAGCGCCGGTCATCGTCAATCTATCTGTATTGCCCAATCACAATATATCCCGCGATGGCCGGGCTCTTTGCGAACCCGGCCAGCCATGCAGGCCATGCCGCCGGCAAGCCGGCGGCATAATTTTCAGGATTACTTGATGCCGTCCCAGGCGCTCTGGATTTCGCCAGCGGCATCTTGAGCCGACTTGCCGCCGACGAAATCGACCATGCCCGTCCAGAAGGCGCCGGCGCCGATCTTGCCCGGCATCAGGTCGGAACCGTCGAAGCGGAAGGTGGTGGCGGAGGTCAGGATCTCGCCTTCCTTCTTCATCTGCGGGTTGGCATAGGCCTCGGTGCTGACACCCTTATACGGGGTCAGGAAGCTCGACTGCGCCATCCAAACCTCATGCGCGATCGGGGTCTTCAGGAAGTCGATGAAGGCGCGGGCCGTCTTCGAGTCCTTGGCGATCGAAACGAGCGTGCCGGCGCCGAGAACCGGCTTGCCGAGTTCGGGATGCGAAGCATAGGTCGGCATGTAGAAGAAGTCGGCATCCTGGCCGAGCTTCGTGCCCTCGGGGAAGAAGGACGGAATGAACGAGGCCTGATGGTGCATGTAGCACTTCGGCGGAACGGAGAAGAGACCCTTCGGGCTGTCGCGGAAGTCGGTCGAGGCCACGGCCGCGACGCCGCCATTGACGTATTTCTCGTTCTTGGCGAACTTGCCGAATTCGTCGATCGCGGCAACGACGGCCGGATCGGTGAACTTCAGCTCGTTGGTCGTCCACTTGTCGTAGGCCTCAGGCGGCTGGGTGCGCAGCATGATGTCCTCGACCCAGTCGGTCGCCGGCCAGCCGGTGGCGCCGCCGGACCCGAGACCGATGCACCAGGGAACGCCGCCGTCCTTGACGATCTGGTCGGTCAGGGCATGCAGCTCTTCCATTGAAGTCGGGATCTTGTAGCCGGCTTCCTCGAAGTTCTCCGGAACATACCAGACGAGCGACTTGACGTCGGCCTTATAGGGGAAGGCGTAGAAGGCTTCCTTGCCGTCCTTGCCCTTATAGGTGCCGTAACCGACCCAACTGTCGCCGGCGCCGTAATTGTCCTTGATCCACTTGGAGTTTTCGTCGCCGAGCGGCGTCAGGAAGCCCTTGCTGGCGAGATCGGCAAGGAGGCCCGGCTGCGGCAGAACGGCGATGTTCGGCGGCGAGCCTGCCTGCGTGTCGATGACGATCTGCTGTTCGTAGTTTTCCGACGAGGAGTATTTAGCATCGATGCCGGTCGCCTCGGTGAAATAGGCGAGAACGCTCATGAAGAAGGCCTCGTCCTCGCCGCGCCACGGCCCGAAGATCGTCAGCGGCTGGCCCTTCAGATCGGCATGAGCGGCCTTGAATTCGTCATAGCTCTTCCAGTTGAACTTGGAATCCTGTCCCGGGGCAAATTTCAGATCGGCCGCGGATGCAGCACCGGCAAAAAGCGCCGCCACGGCAACGCCCATCAAAAATGACTTTTTCATGTGATCAACCTCCCATCACAATCCCAACCCGCGCCGAATTCCCTTTAAAAGAAATTTCAAAGCGCTTTGACACCCAACTCATTCCACTTTCGGTGGAAAGGAGTCAAGTCATTTCACGAAAACCGGCTGTGGACACGGCCGTTATCACGGGCGCGAGCAGCGGCTATCGGGAAATATGGAGCGATTTTTCTTGAGTCAAGCGCGCCAGATGCTACATAATTGAAAGCGCTTTGGGCGCCACTGGGAGGCGGCAGACCATTTCAACACGGCCGACGGGCGGGCCGGGAGGAAGCATAGCAGGTGAATCTCAAACAGCTATCGGAATTGCTGGGGCTGTCGCAGACGACGGTGAGCCGAGCGCTCAACGGTTATCCCGAGGTCAACGAGGCGACCCGGGAGCGTGTGCTGCAGGCCGTCAAGGAAACCGGATACCGGCCGAACAAGGCGGCGCAACGGCTTGCGACCGGCAAGGCGGGCTCGATCGGCCTCGTCATGCCGACGGCGCCCGGCCACCAGTCCGACGTGCATTTCGGCGAATTCCTGGCCGGGCTCGGCGAAGAGGCGGTGCGCCACGACTTCCACTTCGTCATCATGCCGGCCGACCCGGACGACGAGGTGGCCGCACTCCGGCGGCTTGCGATCAGCGGCAATGTCGACGCGCTGTTCGTCGCCTATATGCGCGGCCACGACCCGCGGCTCGCCATGCTGAAATCGCTCTCCATGCCCTATGTCGTGCATGGCCGCTCCTTCGGTTCTGAGCCGGACTATCCCTATCTCGACATCGACAATGAGGGCGCCTTCTACGATGCGACGCGGCTTTTGCTGCAGCTCGGCCATACGCGCTTTGCGCTGATGAACGGGCAGATGCATCTCGATTTCGCCATCCGCAGGAAGAACGGCGTCATATCGGCGCTTGCCGAACGCGGGCTGGCGCTCGAGGAGGATTGCACCAGCCATACGCTGATGACGGACGAGCAGGGCCTGCTGGCGATGGAACAGTTCCTGCAGTTGCCGGAGCGGCCGACGGCCATCCTCTGCTCCAGCACGGTGCTGGCGCTCGGCGCGATCCGCGCGGTCAACCAGGCGGGATTGCGGCTCGGCGAGGATATCTCGCTGATCGCCCATGACGACGTGCTGCCGCTCTTGAAGCCGGAAAACTTCTCCGTGCCGCTGACGACGACGCGCTCTTCGCTGAGGGCCGCCGGCGTCCGTATCGCCCAGCGGCTGATCGGCACGGTGAAGCAGGCAGGCCCCTTCCCCGACCAGGAACTCTGGAAGACCGAACTGATCGTCAGGGCCTCGACCGGCCCTGCCCCGCAGTAGCTCTAAAGCGCGTCGCGATCTTTCAGATTCGCTCCGCGCACTTTAGCCTTTTTTAGCGTGTCGTTGGCGGCAAACAGCGCTGCACACTTCCGGGCGACATGCATTAATCAGAACTGCGGCGGGGTCTGTCCTGCGGCGCGATGGGCGGCGATGACCGTATTGGCCATCAGCATGGCGATGGTCATCGGGCCGACGCCGCCGGGAACCGGGGTGATGGTGCTGGCGACTTCGGAGACCTCGGCGAAGGCGACGTCGCCGACGAGCCGGGTCTTGCCCTCGCCTCTTTCGGGAGCTGCCACGCGGTTGATGCCGACGTCGATGACCGTCGCACCCGGCTTGACCCAACCGGCCTTGACCATCTCCGGCCGGCCGACGGCGGCGACCAGGATATCGGCGTTGCGGCAGACCTCGGCCAGGTTCCTGGTCCTTGAATGAGCGATCGTCACCGTCGCATTGGCATTGAGCAGCAATTGCGCCATCGGCTTGCCGAACAGGTTGGAGCGGCCGATGACGACGGCGTTGAGGCCGGAGAGATCCTCGCCGTGGGTGCGTCGGACGAAGACCATGGCGCCGGCCGGCGTGCAGGAGACCAGCCCGGTCTTCAGATCGCCGATGGCGAGCTTGCCGGCATTGGCAATGCTCAGGCCGTCGACATCCTTTTCCGGCAGGATCGCCTGGATGATCGGCTCGCTGTCGAGCGGCTTCGGCAGCGGCAGTTGCACCAGGATGCCGTGGATCGACGGATCGGCATTAAGGGTGGCGACGAGGGCCGCCAGATCCTCCTGGCGGGTCTCCGCCGGCAGCGTGTGCTGGACGGACTTGAAGCCGCATTCCTTGGCCATGCGGCCCTTGGAGCCGACATAGGCGTGGCTTGCCGGATCGTCGCCGACGATGACGACCGCGAGGCCGGTGGTGACGCCGCTGCTCTTTTCCAGCGCTGCCGTCGCACTCTTCACGGTCTGAATGACCGATGCAGCTACGTTCTTGCCGTCGATTACTGTCGTCACGCGTCTCTCCGCCCTGTTTCGCGCCAATCTATGGATAGTCGGCGAGCGTCAAATGCCCGCTAACGCCCTATCCTGTCGGAAAGCAGCAAGGCAATATCAAAAATGCAAGGAAATGATCGTTCAGCGCGGCGGCTGCCGCGCTTCGAGGCCATGAACAAGAAGCCGGTCGCGCAGGCCGGAGATTTCGGAACGCAGCGCCTCCATCTCGTCGACCGCGGTCGGGACCGGTTGCGGTGCCGGCGGCGGCTCTGAAGACAGCGGTTGGGACAGCGGCGGGGATAGCGGCATGTCCTGGCGGGGAGCAGCTCCTGGTTTGCGCAGGCGCAGCAGGAAGGCCGCAGCAAGAGCGGCGGCGAGACCCGCGGCAGCGCCGGCCAGCGAGCGGCCGGCCAGGCCGTCCGGCGCCGATACCGCCGTTGCCCGTGCCGGCTTGATGAGAGTGATATGGCCGCCGGGGACCGTTCCCGTCGAAGCCGAAGCCGCATCTTCGAGGCGCGAACGCGCGGCGGTCGCCTTCTCGCCGAGTTCAGTCAGCCGGGCAAGATCGACGCCGGTATCCCGGCTTTGCGCGATCAGCGTGTTGCGGCGGTCGTTCAGGCCCTTGCGCGCCTCGACGGCCGCCTTGGCGGCGGCGTTGGCGGCCTGGGCAAGACGGGTAAGCTCCTTGCCCATATTCTCCTTCAGGCCATCGGTTTCGGCCTGCTGCTGCAACAGGCGCGGATGGCGCGGGCCGAGCTCGGCCGAGAGCTGCGCAAGCGCCGTCCTGGCAACCGCATATTTGTCGCGCCAATCCTGCAGCGCCGGCGAGAGCATATCGGAGGGAAGCGAACCGTCGAGCACGCCGGCAAGTTTTGCGGCCTTCAACCGGTCGGCCTGCGCCTTGGCGTTGAGGATCGTCTGGTCGGCCTCTCTCAGATCGGCATCGAGCCGGTCGATCTGGCGGCGAAGATCGACCGCCACCTTGACGTTGCCCTCGCCGCTCTTTGCCGTGAACGCCGTCAGTTCCGCCTTCGCCTCGTCATAGGCCTTGCGCAAGGCGGTGTCGGTTTCGGCGTTGCTGCCGGGTCCGTCCGCCGGCGATGCCGCTTCGGCAAGCCTTGCGGCGATACGCATGGATTTGCCGCTGTCGCCAGTCGTCACCCGCACGAGGATCGTGCCGGCGGCGGCATCGGGCAGGATCTCCACAGCATGCTTCAACGTCGCCTCGGCGCGCGAGGCCGGATCGGCAGCAGCACCGGTCGCCGAGAGCAGATCGAGCGCAACGCCGAGCGCATTGGCACTTGCGCCGGCAAATTCGGGATCGTGATCGAGTTTCAGGGCGGCGACCGTCGAAGCAACCACCCGCGCCGACATCAGCCCCTTCGCCGCAGCCTGCGTGAAAGCGGCCCGGCTTGCGGCATCGGTCTTCACCGCAAGCGTCGTTTCGGCGCGGTAGAGGGTTGGCGACGCCGGCATCAGCGCCGGCAGGCCCGCGCCGATCATCGTCGCAGCGGCGACCGTCATCGCAAGGGCACCGACGCCGACGCGCCGCCGTAGCGGCAGCGGGCGGGGCTCAGCCGCTTCCTCCCGGTTCGCGGCCAGCGGTTCGGGCGAGATCATCGGCGCGATGGCCGGAGCAACCGGTTCTTCGCGGCGCGGCTGTTCCTGAAGAGGCGGATGGCCGATGTCGTTGGCCGCCCGCAGGCGATTGCCGAGGATGGTTTCGATACGATCAACCAGCGGCGCCGTGCGCGCCGCCTTCGCACGCTGCTCTTCCAGCGCGCGGCCGATGGCGCGCAGCAATTCGGCCTCGGGCGGGGCGATATCGGCGCGGTTCGACTGGGTCAATCTCAAGGGCACACCATAACGATCGTCATGGGCGCGCACCGGTGCGGGCGCCGCCGGCCGGGCGGCCGCGCGATCGTGAAAGCTGCTTCTGGCCCTGATATCGTACATTTGCGCCACATCTCATGCACATGATGGCCGAATTCGCTCATCCGCACGGATGCAGATGATTAAGCCAGTCTAAATATTCATGGCAAAGAAATGGTTAACCGCAGCGTGTAAGAATTGATGAATTCCCATGTGCGACAGCGTCTTGGAAGGACGCGATGCAGCGTCAGCTAGCTTTCTTGCGGTCTGACCGCGGCTGCAGCACGGCGGCCGGCTCTTCCGGATGGCTGAGGATCCTCTCGCGCCGTTGGAAGCGATAGCGCAGCACATGGAAGAGAAAGACCGGAATGCCGATAACGTAGCGGCGCCAGAGGCGCGTCGGCTCCTGCAGCAGGCGATAGGCCCATTCCAGGCGCATCATCCGCACCGTCTTCGGTGCCCGCGGGACGGCGCCGGAGACGAAGTCGAACAGGGCGCCGACCGTCAGCACCAGGCGTGCATGATCGGCACGGATATGGTCGTGGACCCATTTCTCCTGCAGCGGCGTTCCCATGCCGACGATCAGGATGTCGAGCTTCTGGCGCTCGATTTCCTCGGTGACCTCGGTGGAATCGACCTTGTCGAAAAAGCCGTCGGAAATGACGACGAATTCATGCCAGGGCGTATGTTTGCGGAAATTTTCCGCTGCCGCCTCGACGACCGCACGCGTGCCGCCGATCAGGCCGATGCGGCGCGGGGCCTCCATGAAGGTGAGGAAGGCCGGCACGAAATCGGTGCCGTTCAGATTGGCGGGAAACGGCGAACCATGGGCGATCTGCGAAGCGATGTTGAGACCGATGCCATCCGGCAGCACCAGATTATGCGACATGATCCGGTAGTATTCGTCGTCGCGCAGCGCCGTCAGCATGTTGTGGGCGTTGACGAAGCAAACCACGGTCTGACCGACGGGAATGGAGGCCAGCTCGTTGATGAAAACGAGGGCGTCATCCCAGCCGAGATCGCAGACCGGCAGATCGAAGATCGTCCGCCGCGATGCGAGCACCGCGAAGTTTGCAATCAGATTCATTCCTACCTCCTGCCGAGGGTGCTGCATGCGCCCGACATCCCGGAAAACAAGCCCATCATTGCGCAGCGCAGGTTCCTGAAAGAACCGACCGCGTCACGCCCGGACGGCGTCGCTCCGATCTCGGAAGGCGGCACTGCCGGGCTGTGACACCTGTATAACAGGACGGTTTCAAACAACCCTTAGGAAAATCCCTTGAATTTCCATGCTCGCATAAGTGGTTTGTTAACTACGTGCGCCAAACGAAAAACGGCGCCCTGCGGCGCCGTTTTTCGTCGATGCTATTCTGAATATTTAGAGTCTGTCAGCGCTAATCGGAATCGTGCGGAGATTCCCTTGCCTTTGATTTTGTGATTCAAGGTCATTGCTGGTGTGGAGGCCGGCAATGATGGTGCGACCTCTTTCTCTGGATTTGCGAACG
>NZ_LOKU01000021.1:0-83909 GCF_002211295.1 Rhizobium sp. N122
GAATTTGCCGAGTTTCTTGATGTCGATATGGATGAGTTCGCCGGGCTGGTCGCGTTCGTAGCGCCGCACCGGCTCAGCCGGGGCCAAGGCCTTGAGCTTGTTCAGGCCAAGGCGCTTGAGGATGCGGCTGACTGTGGCTGGCGAGACACCCGTCTCCTTGGCGATGTGTTGGCCGGTCATGCGCAGGCGGCGTAACGTCTCGATCCGGGCGGCGGTGGCCTGCGAGGTCGGATGATACAGGCGGTGCGGTCGGGAACTGCGATCATTGAGACCGGCCTCGCCCTCCCGTCGATAGCGCCTTACCCACTTATAGACAGTCTTCACGCAGACGCCGAAAGCCGCAGCGACGGCCATCGGTCGCTGTCCTTCCATCAGCACGCGGTGCGCAATTACCGCTCGACTGAGCGGCGTGAGGCGGGCATTCATATGGATGTCCATTCGGTCCCCCGAGAATCACTGAAGCTTCGACAACCTCAGCTTTCCCGGTCCGGATCGAATGGACAACCTATTGGAAGCTCACATTTAGAGCGGCGAAACGCCGATCAGCCATTCGTGCAGCTTCCAGATGATCAGCGCCCAGGCGACGATGCCGATGATAACGGCATAGAGGTCGTATTTGGCCGAGACGAACGGGCGGAGCGTGATCTCGCCTGCTCGCTGGCGTCTTTTCAGCGAGATGCGCAGGATGACGCCCCAGGCGAGAAAGGCGGCAAACAGCAGCACCGATGACGTCTCGCCATTGGCGAGCAGATGCGCCAGCGCCCAGATCTTCACCGACAGCACCATCGGATGCTTGGTCTTGGTGGCAATATGCCCGGCCGGCAGCAGCGAGGCGACAAGACAGATCATCGCGATCAGCATCAGCGTGATCGCGATATGCGCCGTCCAGACCGGCGGATTGTAAAGCATGCCGGTCACTTCTCGCGCCTGCCCGAAACCGTAGATCAACAGGATCAGCGTCGCCAGGCTGGCGATCGAATAGGCTGCCCGCCAGCCCTTCTCGCCGAGGCTTGCGATCATCGAACGGCGGAAGCCGGGGGCGACCACCCGCACGAGATGCACCCCGAGGAAAAGTATGATGCCGACGATAAGCAAAGCCATGGCGGGTCCCTTCCGTGCCGTTTGTCATGACTTACCGGCTGGCGGGAAAAAATACCAGTTGAGACCGCAGCTTCGCCGCAATTCTATTGGAGGGAAACCGCGAACAAATTGTCGCGGTGCCCATGTCTCGTTTTCTGCTCTCCACCTGCCTGGCTGCCTCGTTCCTCCTCCCCATCGTGGCAGAGGCGGCCGACCGGCCGAAGCAGTTGGTCATCATCTCATTCGACGGCGCCCACGACAATGCTCTCTGGCTGAAGAGCCGCGAGATGGCCGCGAAGAACGGTGCCCATTTCACCTATTTCTTCTCCTGCACCTTTCTGATGAACGAGGCGGCGAAGAAGGCCTACCAGGCGCCGCACCAGAAGCGCGGAAAATCCAATGTCGGCTTCGCCCAGAGCGACGACGAGATCCGCGAGCGCCTCGGCAATATCTGGCATGCCCATCTTGAAGGCCACGACATATCGAGCCATGCCTGCGGCCATTTCGACGGCCGTCTTTGGAGCGAGGCGGATTGGTCGGCCGAATACGCCACCTTTCACGCAACCCTGAAAAGCGCCTGGAAGAGCGTCGGCCTCGATGAGCCGGCCGGCTGGCAGGACCTTGTCGATCACGGCATCAAGGGTTTTCGCGCGCCCTATCTCTCGGCGACGGCAGGCGCCGATATGGTCGCCGCCGAAAAGAAGGCAGGCTTCAGCTATGATGCGAGCCTCGTCACCAAAGGCCCGGCCATGCCTGTCGAGGAGGACGACATCATCCGCTTCGGCCTGCCGCTGATCCCCGAAGGCCCGAGCGAAAAACCGATTATCGGCATGGACTACAATCTCTTCGTACGCCACTCCAAGGGCGAGGAGGATACGGCAGATTCCGCCGAATTCGAGAACCGCGCCTATTCAGCCTTCAAAGAGGCTTTCGACAAGCAATATGCTGGCAGCCGAATTCCCCTCCAGCTCGGCTTCCACTTCGTCGAGATGAACGGCGGCGCCTACTGGCGCGCCCTCGACCGGCTGGTCGGCGACGTCTGCCACCGGGAGGACGTCGCCTGCGTCAGCTATTCCGAAGCGATCCCGATGATCGAGGCCCGGGGCAAGCTGGAGCGGGCATCGGGGCTCTGACGAAAACCATTTGAAAACGAGAGGTGGTGCCGCGCAGCCCCCTCATCCGCCCTAACGGGCACCTTCTCCCCGCTGGGGAGAAGAGGGAATCGCAAAGTCGGCGAACATATTCTCAAGCGATGGATAAACGCGAGACGCTGCCACGAGTCTCTTCTCCCCAGCGGGGAGAAGGTGGCGGCAGCCGGATGAGGGGGGCCACACGGCACACCCCGCTCATCCAGCCAGCCTCGCGCATCAACCATCCACATGCACGACGCCCGCTTCACGCTCCAGATAATGCTGGTCGATCGCAGGCAACGGCTCATCATCGATGGCCGCTTCGAAGGCCTTGAGGCGCTTATGGATGGAGAGCAGCTCGATGATCGTCGTCCATGAACTGACGAGATACTGGAACGAGTTGCTGACCTGGCCGAAGGCCGTTGAAATCTGCTGCCAAATACCAAGCGTAATTTGATGCGCGACGAAAGTCGGCACCAGAACGTAGTAGAGGAAAATTGCATCCACTTGCCCGTATCCAAAACGAGCAAAATTAAAATACAAATAGTGAAAATACATTCGATAATAGTTACGTCGAACGTTCGTAAACAGTTCCCTTACAGTTGGAGGCTGCGCTCTGTCGTCATGGTCCTCGCCGTAAACCAGTTCTTTACGGTAAGCTGCCTCCACTCGCTGGTTACGGAAATTCAAACCAGGTAGCTTGACACCAACAAGAGCCAACAAAACAGTTCCAAGCACAGACCAAATAAGTGCCAGCCAAACCAGGGAATTAGGCAGCGCTCCAATAATAGGGATGTTTGTAACGTACTTCGACAGTTCCGACAAAATCGGCAAAAATACAATAAGAGTCATGACAGACCCGATGAGACTAATCCCCAGACCTTCGAGAATGTTTGCAAAGCGCATTGTATCTTCTTGTACGCGCTGGGAAGCTCCCTCGATGTGGCGCAACTTTTCCCATTTTGACATATAGAAATTGTTCATGGCAGTGCGCCAACGAAAGACGTAGTGGCTTAAAAAAAACAGATTAAACGTGGAGACAACGACGCCGACGGCGCCTATTTCTAAGAATTTTCCAAGAAGAACATAAAAATTACTGTCGGTAATACCGGGTTTCCCTGCAAGCGCGTCCTGTAGAAGATTAAAGAATGGGCCGCGCCAGACGTTGATCGCAACATCCATCTGAACGCCAAAATAAGTAATGAATACGAGAATTGCCGTTCCCCAAACCGACCAGATTTTCCAGGGATTGTCTTTGGCGAAAACGTGCCACGCACAGCAAAATAAAGCCGAACAAAGTATAAAAAACACATAGAATAACAAATTGGTAGGCGCGATAAAAAACGCGGCTCCGACCGGCTGTGCACTCTCAGGCAACGGAGGAAAGCCGAGATTGGTCGAAAGCTCAATACCCACAAAATACCAAAAGAAAATGCATGCCAGCGTCCATACGGCGGCAGAGGCGAAAAACAGCTTGGGCTGGGGAAAAAAGGAATGAAACACGGGGGGCTTTGCTTTCCTGAACTGTGAGTCTCGGGAGTCTCGGAACACTGATTTTGCCGGAAACTAAGGCAGTTCGAAGGAAGCAGCAATGGGTTCGGGTGATTGTTACGCAGATGTAACCGGTTAAGCGATTTTCCTGATGACCGGCATCACGAGCGCGGCGCAGGCAACAAGGGCGACGGCGGCGATCACCGTTGGGGCGGTGAAACTGCCCGAGCGCTCGGCGATCCAGCCGGCAACGACAGGCCCGACGATCTGGCCGAGGCCGAAGGCGGCGGTCATCATCGCCAGGATTCGCCGCGGGCTGTCCGGCGAAAGCTTGCGGCCGATCTGCAGCCCGTAAGCGGTGATCGCCAGAAACGTCGCGCCGAACAGTGCCCCGCCGATCAGTGGTGCGGCAGAGTGCGGCAGCATGACGGTTGCGAGCACGCCGGCCGCCTCGACCAGAAGTGCGGCGACATAGACGCCGCCTAGCCCGAGCGGCCTGACCAAGGGCTTCCAGGCAAACAGCGCCACCGCCGCCGTCAGCCCGGCAATGAACCAGCAGAGGAATTCGACCAGCGGGCCTGTTGCGGACAGTCGCGCGATGGTGACGAGGAAGGTCGCGGTGATGACATAGCCGAAGCCGAACAGGCCGTAGGACAGCGTCATCAGCACCATCGGCCGGCTCCAGACGAGGGCCGGCTCCTTGCCCGCGCGCGCCGATTGCGCCGGGGCCGCCGGCAAGAGCAGGAAGACGATGACGAGGCTTGCCGCGCAATAGAGCGCTCCGCCAATCCAATCGGCCCGCCAGCCCCCCGGCCCGTCGTGAAAACCGAGCCCGATCAGAAACACCATGACCGAGGACAGCGCAATGCCTGCCCCCGGCCCGCCGAAATGCGCCGCCTGTACATGGTCGTTGCCGGCGGCAGCCCCGTGGCTGAGCACGATCGACGAGGTGAAGACCATCGCAAAGGCGCTGGCGAGGCCGGCGAGGAACCGGATGACGGCAAAGACCGCGACGGAATCGGTGGCGGCCATGGCGGCGAGCAGGATGGCGGTCGCCAACAGTGCCGAGAGCGCCACCAGCCGCTCCCGCCCCGCCGCCCAGTCATAGGCCGCAAGCACGGCACCGACGAGATAACCGACGAAATTCGCCGAAGCGATAAAACCTGCATCCGCCGCCGAAAGCGGCACCCCGCTCATCATGCCGGGCAGGATCGGCGTGTAAGAGAAGCGCCCGAAGCCCATGGCCGCCGCCATGGCGACGGCGCCGGCAGCGGCAGTGGATACGAGGTTCGGCGGGGAATGACGGGCGCGCTCGAGCATGCAGCGCTTATCGCGCCGCAGCATCTGCATCACAATCAAGTAATTCTGATCGACCGATCAATTCTGCGAAAGCAGGCGCAGGAGGATGGGCGTAGCCTCCCGCCCCGCCAGGGCCTCGGAGGACGGGGCGGGTGCGCTGATGCTGAATGATGCAAGAGCAACGTTGCGGCGTGCTTCGATAGTCCGCCTTACGGGCTGCGCGCCTCAGCGTGAGGGTCTTGGAGAATGCCGCACGGAGAAGGAAAGCTCCGCAAGTCGCCCTTTACGCCCGGCCACCCGGCAATGTCAGGATCACCGGCCCGTTGCGCGTCGCGACCACCGTATGTTCATATTGCACGGTGGGCGCCTTCGGATCGGCATAAAGCGTCCAGGCATCGTCGCCGCCTTCCGCCCAGGTCGCGCCGAGCGACAGGAAGGGCTCGACGGTGAAGACGAGCCCCTCCGTCATCACGCGTTTTTCCGAAGGGTCCGGCCAGGTCGAGAGTTCGGCCGGCTCCTCGTGCAGCGAGCGGCCGACGCCGTGGCTCGCCAGATTGGCGACCAGCGTATAGCGGTTCTTCTGCGCGAAGGCGCCGACGGCGGTGCCGATCTTGGCAAGCGGCTCGCCGGATTTCACCTGGTTGAGCCCGACCCAGAGCGCCCGCTTGCCGTCACGACAAAGCCGCTCGATTTTCGGCTTGACCGGCGGCATCGCGAAGGAAGCGCCGGTGTCGGCGAAGAAACCGTCCTTCTCGGCCGAGACGTCGATATTGATGAGATCGCCGGCGCGGATGACGCGCGGCCCGGGAATGCCGTGGGCGATTTCCTCGTTGACGCTGATGCAGGTCGCACCCGGAAACTGGTAGCAGAACTCCGGCGCCGAGCGCGCGCCCGCCTCCTCCAGCACCTTGCGGCCGATGGCGTCGAGCTCCAGCGTCGTCATGCCCGGCTCCATCGCCGCCGCCATCACCTGGATGGCATTGGCGCAGATCCGGCCGATCTCTTTGAGTTTCGCCAGTTCGTCGTCGTTTGCGATAACCATTCGTCAGTTCCGGCCTTGCGCAGGGCGGCCGCGGCCGCCTTGGTTAAGCGGTGGCTTTCGCCCCTCCGTCCGTTTCAGTCAATGCCTTTCTGACGATCGGCGCCACTTTCGTCCCGTAGAGCTCGATGCCGCGCATGATCTGGTCATGCGGCATCAAGCCGATCGCCATCTGCAGCAGGAAGCGGTCGTTCCGGAAAAGCGCATGATGGGCGATGATCTTTTCGGCGACCCCCTCGGGATCGCCGACGAAGAGTGCTCCGTTCGGTCCGCTTGCCATGTCGAACTGCGCCCGGCTCGTCGGCCCCCAGCCACGCTCGTGGCCGATGCGGTTCATCACTTCGGCCTGTGGGCCATAAAACTGCTCGGCCGCGGCCGCTGTCGTATCGGCGATGAAGCCGTGAACGTTGATGCTGGTCTTCAGCTTCGCCTGATCCTGCCCTGCCCGGCGAGCGGCCTCGCGGTAGAGATCGAAGAGCGGCGCGAACCGGCGCGGCTCTCCGCCGATGATCGCCAGCGCCACCGGCAGGCCGAGCGCACCGGCACGCGCGACGGATTGCGGCGTGCCGCCAACGGCGACCCAGAGCGGCAGCGGATCCTGCAGCGGCCTGGGATAAACGCCGCGCCCACGGATCGGCGCGCGCAGTTCGCCTTCCCAGTCGACCGTCTCGCTATCGCGCAGCGCGAGCAGCAGATCGAGCTTCTCTTCGAAAAGCTGGTCGTAATCCTCGAGATTGTAGCCGAACAGCGGGAAGGACTCGATGAAGGAGCCACGCCCCGCCATGATTTCGGCCCGGCCATTGGAAATCAGGTCGAGCGTCGAAAACTGCTGGAAGACACGCACCGGATCATCGGAAGAAAGCACGGTGACGGCACTGGTCAGCCGGATATTCCTCGTCTTGACCGCCGCCGCCGCCAGCGCCACTGCAGGCGCCGATGCCGCATAGTCCGGCCGATGATGTTCGCCGAGCCCGAAGACATCGAGCCCCACCTGATCCGCCAGCTCGATCTCCTCGATCAGATGCTTCAGCCGTTCCGCCCCTTCCGCTCCCTTGCTGCGCGGGGGATTGGGATTGACATCGGCAAACGTATAAAGCCCCAGTTCCATCGTCGGCATCCCATTGAATTCAACCTGGAGATAAGGACCGGCGGCAGGGAACGCAAATACAAACTCTGGAACGGAATGTTCGAGAATTTCGATAGGGGCGTGATGTCTTTGCCCTTCCGGCGGCAAGCACAGAGGGGCAGATCCAACCACCAATTCGAATCTGAAATCAACGACTTCAAAGCGCCGGCGGAATCATTTTCCAAGTCGCCTCAAATCGCACTTGAAGCATCGGGACGGCACAGCCTTGCCACGCCGCCCCGCTCAGCCGCTCACATCGTCGCCAACAACTCCGCCAGCTGGTCTGCGGCCTTGCCCCATCCTTCATGGAAGCCCATCTTCTCGTGCGCTTCCTTGTCCTCTGCGCGCCAGTGCAGCGCCTTGGCGGTATATTTCGTGCGGCCATTGCCGAGATCTTCGAGCAGGATGACGCCGGTGAAGAAGGGTTTTTCGGCAGGCACCCAGGCGCTGGTATAGGCATCGGTGAAGACGATCTTCTCGTTCTCGACGATCTCGAGATAGACGCCGCGGTTCGGATACTGGTTGCCCTCGGGATCCTGCATGACGATGAGGCTGGAGCCGCCGGGGCGCACGTCGAGCGTCGCTTCCGCAACATCCCAGGGGCGCGGCACGAACCACTGCTTCAACAGATCGGGATCGGTCCATGCCTTGAAGATCTTCTCGCGCGGCGCATTGAATTCGCGAACGAGGGTGAGTTCATGTTGCGTGCTGGCGGTCATTTCAACATCTCTCCATCTGAGTGAAACCTGTTTCGTATCAGGTTGTTGCAAGGACGTGTCGAACTTCGCCGTCCCGACAGCACGCAGAATTATTTAGCGACCGGCTGCGTCGCCTCTTCCTGCATCTTGTCGATCTGCCGGCGGATATGGGCTGCCTCCGCCGCCGAATGGGCAAGCGCGATGGCGCGGTCGAAGGCTTCGCGCGCCTGGCCGGTCAAGCCGAGCTGCTTCAGCAGCCCGCCCCGCAGGCCGTGATAGTAGAAATAGCCGCCGAGCTTTTCGCCGAGCGGATCGATCAGATCGAGCGCCTGCTGCGGCCCGTGCAATTTGGAAACAACGACTGCGCGATTGAGTGTCACCACAGGCGAAGGCTGCACACGTTCCAGCGCGCGGTAGAGCAGATCGATTTCCACCCAGTCGGTATCTTCGGCGCGTTTTGCCCGGGAATGGATGGCAGCGATCGCCGCCTGAAGCTGATAGGGGCCGGGCCGACGGTGCCGCAATGCTTTGTCGAGCAGCGCCAGTGCCTCGTTAATGAAAGGCTGGCTCCACAGCGAGCGGTCCTGATCTTCGAGCAGCACGATCTCGTCTTCAGCGCTGAAGCGCGCCGGCCGGCGCGAGATCTGCAGAAGCATCAGCGCAAGCAGCCCCATCAATTCCGGTTCGGACGGAAAGAGATGCAGCATCAACCGTGCCAGCCGGATCGCCTCGTCGCTGAAGGCGGCCGCCTCATGCTTCGGGTCGGCCTGGCTGTAGCCTTCGTTGAAGACGAGATAGATCATCGTGCTGACGATCGTAAGACGCTCGGCCCTTTCTTCAGGGCTCGGCGTTTCGAAGGGCACGCCCGCCTTGGCGACACGCGCCTTGGCGCGGGTGATACGCTGCTCCATCGCGCTTTCCGACACCAGGAAGGCGCGGGCGATCTGCGGCACCGAAAGGCCGGAAACGATGCGCAGCGCCAATGCGATCTGCTGGGTCGCCGGCAGATCGGGATGACAGCAGATGAAGAGAAGCCGCAGGATATCGTCGCGATAGTGGGAATCGTCCAGCCGCTCGGCAATATCGCCTTCGGCATCCTCGGTATCGGAGATGACGTCCTCGTCCGGAAGGGCCTGAAGCTTGGACCGCTTGCGCACCGCGTCGATCCCGCTGTTTCGGCCGACGAAGATCAGCCAGGCCGTCGGATCGCGCGGCGGCCCCTTCTCCGGCCATGTGCGGATCGCCCTCAGGCATGCCTCCTGAAACGCCTCTTCCGCAGTATCGAGATTGCGGAAATAGCGCAGCAGCGCACCGAGCGCCTTCGGGCGGGCCGAGGCAAGGGCAAGGTCGATCCAGGCAATGTCTGTCATGATGAAGTATCTCCCGGCCTGAAGACGTAGAACGGCCGAATTTCGTAAGAGGTGGAACCCGGATTGACGGAGGAAAGCTGTTTCGAGAAGGCGACCGCCTCGTCGAGCGTTTCGAAGTCGACCACGTAGAAGCCGAGAAGCGCCTCTTTCGTTTCCGCAAAAGGCCCGTCGATGACCAAAGGCTCGTCCTTGCCTTTGCGCACGGTGGTCGCAGCCGTCGTCGGCATCAGCCGGCCGACGGGGCCGAGCTTGCCGGATGCGGCAAGCGGCTCCTGCACGGCATAGAGCTTCTCCATGACGGCAGCTTCTTCTTCCTTGGTCCAGGCGAAGACGGTTTCCTCATGGGCGTAACAAAGGATTGCATAAAGCATCGGGTCACTCCTCTTCCGAATGACGAAGGAGTAACCGCTAACCCGACAGGCCGCATCAAATAATTATCGTGGTCCGCTGCGTGCGAAAGAGCGACCGGTTGGTTGAAGGCTAGCCCTCGCTCAGCGTCCGCCTGACCGCGCTCTTCCAGCCCTTGAGCTTTGCCGCCCTGACCTTCTCGTCCATATCCGGCTCGAAACGCCGGTCCCGTTTCCACGTCGACGAGAAACCCTCCCTGTCCGGCCAGACCCCTGCCCGGCTGCCGGCAAGCCAGGCAGCGCCCAGCGCCGTTGTCTCGAGAATCACCGGCCGGTCGACCGGAGCGTCGAGCAGGTCGGCGAGGCGCTGCATCGTCCAGTCGGAAGCGACCATGCCGCCATCGACGCGCAGCACCGTATCGTCACCACCGTTCTTCCAGTCCTTCTGCATGGCGTCGAGCAGGTCGCGGGTCTGGTAGCAAACGGCTTCGAGCGCCGCCCTCGAAAGCTCCGCCGGGCCGCTGTTGCGTGTCAGCCCGAAGATCGCGCCGCGCGCCTTGGCATCCCAATGCGGTGCGCCGAGCCCGGTAAAGGCGGGCACGAGATAGACCTCCTGCGTCGGATCGGCCTTTTCGGCAAGTGCATTGGTCTCGGCGGCGCTGCCGATGATCCCGAGCCCGTCCCGCAGCCATTGCACGGCCGCACCGGCGATGAAGATCGAACCCTCCAACGCATAGGTCGTCTCGCCGTTCAGGCGATAGGCGATGGTGGTCAGCAGCCGGTTTTTCGAACGCACCATATCGGCGCCGGTGTTGAGCAGCGCGAAACAGCCGGTGCCGTAGGTCGATTTCAGCATGCCCGGCTGAAAACAGGCCTGGCCGATGGTCGCCGCCTGCTGGTCGCCGGCAACCCCGAGGATCGGGATCGCGGCCCCGAAGATGCTGGTGTCGACCGTGCCGAAATCGGCGGCACAATCCTTGACTTCAGGCAGCATGGCGGCAGGCACGCGCAGAATATCGAGCAGATCCTCGTCCCAGGCGTTCTCGGCGATGTTGTACATCAACGTGCGCGAGGCGTTGGTGGCATCGGTGACGAAGCTGTTGCCGCCGGTCAGCCGCCAGATCAGGAAGGTATCGATCGTGCCGAAGCAGAGATCGCCCCTGGCAGCGCGCGCCCGGGCGCCCTTGACGTTGGCGAGCATCCAGGAAAGCTTGGTGCCGGAAAAATACGGGTCGAGGATCAGGCCGGTCTTCTTGGTGAACAGCCGCTCCAGATCCTGCCGTTTCAGATTGTCGCAATAGCTTGCCGTGCGCCGGTCCTGCCAGACGATGGCATTCTGGATCGGCCGGCCGGTCTCGCGCTCCCAGACGACCACCGTCTCGCGCTGGTTGGTAATGCCGAGCGCGGCGATATCCTTGGCCGTGATCCCGGCATCGCGCAGCGCCATGTTGACAGTGGAGACGACCGAGTCCCAGATTTCCTCGGGATCGTGCTCGACCCAGCCGGAGCGCGGATAGATCTGGGTGAATTCCTTCTGGCCCTTGCCGGCGACATGCATATCGACGTCGAACACGATCGCCCGCGTCGACGTCGTCCCCTGATCGATCGCCAGAACATATCCACCCATGAAATCCTCCTCAAGCATATGATTATCGTGACAAATCAATAGGACACGGATGCGGGTGAGAAAAGCGAATAAAGCGGAATTGCCAGCCTGCCGGCTTTGGGCATAACCTCGCCACCAACGTTGCAACGCAGCATCGGCCTGTCAGGAGAAAAATATGAGCAGATCAGTCGTCGTCACCGGCTCCACCAGCGGCATCGGCCTTGCGATCGCCACCGCCTTTGCCGAAACCGGCGACAACGTCGTCATCAACGGTTTCGGAAATGCCAATGAAATCAAGGCGATCGTCGAACGGCTTGAATCAGTATCCAAGGCACGGGCGATCTATCATCCGGCCGATATGACCAAGCCCGCCGAGATCGCCGACCTGATCGAAACGGCGGCAAACACCTTCGGCACCGTCGATGTCCTGGTCAACAATGCCGGCATCCAGCATGTCGAAAAGATCGAGGATTTCCCGATCGAGAAATGGGATCAGATCATCGCCATCAATCTGTCGAGCTCCTTTCACACCATGCGCGCCGCCATCCCGCTGATGAAGGCGAAGAAGCATGGCCGCATCATCAACATCGCCTCGGCGCACGGGCTGGTCGCCTCCCCCTTCAAATCCGCCTATGTCGCGGCAAAACATGGTATATTAGGCCTGACGAAAACGGCGGCTCTGGAGCTTGCCGAATTCGGCGTGACGGTGAACGCCATCTGCCCCGGCTATGTGCTGACGCCGCTGGTCGAGAAGCAGATACCCGATACCGCCAAGGCCCGCGGCATGACCGAGGAGCAGGTGAAGAGCGAGGTCATCCTCAAGGCGCAGCCAACGCGTGAATTCGTCAAGGCCGAGGAGATCGGCGCCCTGTCGCTTTACCTTGCCAGCGACGCCGCCCGGCAGGTGACGGGAACGCATATCTCGATTGACGGTGGCTGGACGGCGGCTTAACCATTTGGAAAAAACAACCGGGAATATCATGAACGACAGCATCCGCTTCATCCTGAATGGCGAGGACATCGCGCTCGCCGATGTCGGCCCGACCGAGACGTTGCTCGATTTTCTGCGGTTGAAGCGACGCCTGACGGGCACCAAGGAAGGATGCGCGGAAGGCGATTGCGGCGCCTGCACCGTGCTGGTCGGCAGGCTCGCCGATGGCAAGCTCGCCTACGAATCCGTCAATGCCTGCATCCGTTTCATGGGCTCGCTGCATGCCACCCATGTGGTGACGGTCGAGCATCTGGCCGGCCGGGACGGCGCGTTGCATCCGGTGCAGCAGGCATTGGTCGATTGTCATGGCTCGCAATGCGGCTTCTGCACCCCGGGCTTCGTCATGTCGCTCTATGGCCTGTGGCTGACGAAGGAAAATCCCAGCCGCCGCGAGATCGAAAAGGCGCTGCAAGGCAATCTCTGTCGCTGTACCGGTTATGAGCCGATCGTCAAGGCCGCCGAGCAGGTGAGCCTGATGCGGCCGAGCGCGCTCTTCGACCCGCTGCAGCGGACACGCTCGGAAATCGTCGCCCGGCTCTGGGCAATGCAGACAAGCAGCACGATCAGAATTGCCACGGACGAAGACCGGCTGATCATTCCGGCTTCGCTTCAAGCGCTGACCGAAATCCTCTCGCAGGAGCCCGACGCGATCATCGTCGCCGGTTCGACCGATGTCGGTCTCTGGGTGACGAAGCAGATGCGGCGGCTGAGCCCCGTCGTCTTCATCAATCACTTGAGCGAACTGCAGTCGGTCACCGAAAGCGAGGACGGCGTCACCATCGGCGCCGGGGTCAGCTATAGCGGCGCCTTCGCGGCGATCTCGAAAAAGATCCCGGCGCTCGGGCGATTGATCGATCGCATCGGCGGCGAGCAGGTGCGCAACATGGGCACGATCGGCGGCAATATCGCCAACGGCTCGCCGATCGGCGACAGCCCGCCGCCGCTGATCGCGCTCGGCGCGACGCTGACGCTGCGCTCCCTGGAAGGCCAGCGCAAACTGCCGCTCGAAGATTTCTTCATCGCCTACGGCAAGCAGGATCGGAAGCCCGGCGAATTCGTCGAGAGCATCTTCGTGCCCTATCCCAAGCCAGCCAGCCGCTTTGCCGCCTATAAGATCACCAAACGGCGCGACGAAGACATCACCGCCGTGCTCGGCGCCTTCCTGCTGACGCTCGACGACGCCGAGATGGTCACCGACATCCGCATCGCCTTCGGCGGCATGGCGGCAACACCGAAACGCGCCCGCGCCGTGGAGGCCGAACTGATCGGCAAACCATGGACGGAAGCGACGATCGACGCCGCCCGCCCCGCCTTCGATGCCGACTACCAGCCGCTGACCGACTGGCGCGCCACGGCGGAATACCGGCAACTGACGGCGAAGAACCTGCTGACGCGCTTCTATCTGGAGACTGTTGGAGCGCCGGCGGAGCTGAAGCGGTTCGAGGAGGTGGCGTGATGGAGAAGTCAACCGTTGTCGCCAGCCGCCCCCCTCATCCGCCTGCCGGCACCTTCTCCCCGCCGGGGAGAAGAGACAAGGGGCGACGTCTCGACTCCCTGTTCTCCCCAGCGGGGAGAAGGTGCCCGATAGGGCGGATGAGAGGGGCGAGCGGCACTGAGCCGCGAGCGCCCGGAGCACCTGCGACGGGCAATTTTCCGGCAGAGAGACGCTAATGGACAAGTCCACCTTCGAAAACCCCAAGGTCGTCATATCAGGCCCCATGCACGGCTCGCTGCGGCATGATTCAGCGCATAAACATGTCACCGGAAGCGCCGATTATATCGACGATATTCCCGAACCCGCCGGCCTGTTGCACGGCGCACTCGGCCTGTCCGACCGGGCGCATGCCGAAATCGTCAGCATCGATCTTTCGGCGGTCGCCGCCTACCCCGGCGTGGTCTGGGTCTTTACCGGCAAGGACGTGCCCGGCGTCAACGACACCAGCTCCAACGGCAGCCATGACGAGCCGCTGCTCGCCGAAACCTTGGTTCAGTTCCACGGCCAGCCGATCTTTGCCGTCGTCGCCGAAACACGCGACGCGGCGCGGCGCGCAGCCCGGCTGGCGAAGATCGACTATCGCGACCTGCCGCACTGGCACGATATCGACGGCGCGCTCGCCAATGGTAGCCCCTTGGTGATTACCCCGATGACGCTCCAGCGCGGCGAGCCGGAAACGGAAATGCCGAATGCTCCAATGCGGCTGAAGGGGCAGATGCGCATCGGCGGGCAGGAGCATTTCTATCTCGAAGGCCATATCGCTGTCGCCATTCCCGGCGAGGACGACGAGGTCACCGTCTGGTCCTCGACACAGCATCCGAGCGAAATCCAGCACATTGTCGGCCATGTGCTCGATATTCCGTCGAACGCGGTCACCGTCAACGTGCGCCGCATGGGCGGCGGCTTCGGCGGCAAGGAAACGCAGGGCAACCAGTTCGCAGCCCTTGCGGCGATCGCCGCCAAGAAGCTCGGCCGTGCGATCAAATTCCGCCCGGACCGCGACGAGGATATGAGCGCCACCGGCAAGCGCCACGATTTCCTTGTCGATTATGAAGTGGGTTTCGATGCCGAAGGCCGCATCCACGCGGTCGACGCCACTTACGCGGCGCGCTGCGGCTTCTCCTCGGATCTGTCGGGACCGGTGACGGATCGCGCGCTCTTCCATGCCGATTCCAGCTATTTCTATCCGCATGTGCATCTCCAGTCGAAACCGCTGAAAACTCACACCGTCTCCAACACCGCCTTCCGCGGTTTCGGTGGGCCGCAGGGCATGCTCGGCGCCGAGCGCCTCATCGAGGAAATCGCTTACACCCTCGGCAAGGACCCGCTCGATATCCGCAAGCTGAATTTCTACGGCCAGCCGGGCTCCGGGCGCACGCTGACGCCCTATCATCAGGAGGTCGAGGACAATATCATCGCCCGCATCGTCGATGAGCTGGAGGAAACCGCCGAATATCGGGCGCGGCGCAATGCCGTCATCGCCTTCAACCGCGACAGCCGCTATATCAGAAAAGGCATCGCGCTGACCCCGGTCAAGTTCGGCATCTCCTTCACCATGACTGCCTTCAACCAGGCCGGCGCCCTCGTCCATATCTATCAGGACGGCTCGATCCATCTGAACCATGGCGGCACCGAAATGGGCCAGGGCCTTTATACCAAGGTGGCGCAGGTGCTGGCCGACAGCTTCCAGGTCGATATCGACCGCGTGAAGATCACCGCGACGACGACCGCCAAAGTGCCGAATACTTCGGCCACCGCCGCCTCCTCCGGCTCGGATCTGAACGGCATGGCCGCATATGACGCCGCCCGCCAGATCAAGGAACGTCTGGTGGCCTTTGCCGCCGAGAAATGGGATGTCGGGCCCGCCGACGTCGTCTTCCTGCCGAACCGCGTGCGCGTCGGCGAGATCGAAGTCCCCTTCCCCGATTTCATCAAGCAGGCCTATTTCGCCCGCGTCCAGCTGTCTGCCGCCGGCTTCTACAAGACGCCGAAGATCCACTGGGACCGCAAGGCCGGCCGTGGTACGCCCTTTTACTATTTCGCCTATGGCGCCGCCTGCACCGAGGTCTCGATAGACACGCTGACCGGCGAATATCTGATCGACCGCACCGACATCCTCCACGATGTCGGCCGCTCGCTGAACCCGGTAATCGACCTCGGCCAGGTCGAGGGCGCCTTCGTGCAGGGCATGGGCTGGCTGACGACGGAAGAACTCTGGTGGGATGACAAGGGACGGCTGCGCACCCATGCGCCCTCGACCTACAAGATCCCGCTCGCCTCCGACCGCCCGAAGATCTTCAACGTCCGCCTTGCCGAATGGTCGGAGAGCGCAGAGGCCACCATCGGCCGCTCCAAGGCCGTCGGCGAACCGCCCTTCATGCTGGCGATCTCGGTGCTGGAAGCGTTGTCGATGGCAATCGCAAGCGTGGCGGACTACAAGGTCTGCCCAAGGCTCGACGCGCCGGCGACGCCGGAGCGGGTGCTGATGGCGGTGGAGCGGATGAAGCGGGTTTAGGCGATCCCCCGGATGTCTGATCTCGAAGACATTGGAAAGAGACGGCCCGGCAAGACCGCACAGGCCCGCAAACTGCGACAAACCGAAACCGAGGAAGAATATCGACTTTGGAGTGACCTGCGAAATCGGCAGTTGAACGGATACAAATTTGCACGACAGGTTCCCCTCGGGGTCTATATCGTCGATTTTCTATGCCGGGAAGAACGGCTGGTTGTCGAGATCGACGGATTTCATCACGCAGACAATATTTCTGACATGACTCGGACCTTGTGGCTAAACCGGGCTGGATATTCAATCCTCCGATTTTGGAATCATGAAATAACCCAGGAGCGAAGAGCAGTCCTTGAGACGATCCTTGCCGCACTTGAAAGGCGAATATTCCAGCGCGATGATATCCTTCGCTTCTATCCTGCGATCGTTCGTACGGAGAATTTGAGAACGTAATGCGCTTGAACCAAGCCCCCTCATCCGACCCTTCGGGCCACCTTCTCCCCGCTGGGGAGAAGAGGAAACAAGACGTTTGCGCATCGCTCAAGCAAATCGCTGAACCTGTGGGAACCACATGTAAAAACGTAGATGGGATCAACGAGAGCGCGGCATTCTCCCTCTTCTCCCCAGCGGGGCGAAGGTGGCCCGAAGGGTCGGATGAGGGGGTCTTCGCGACATACTCCATAAGCCACGGGGCTATCCCATGACCGACCTCCCCACCTTCTTCACCGCCAACCCCGACAGTATCCTCGTCGACATCACCGGCGCGCAAGGCTCCACCCCCCGCGAGACCGGCGCCTACATGCTCGTTTCGCCGACCGCGCTGTGGGGCACGATCGGCGGCGGGCAATTTGAATTCATGGCAATCGCAAATGCACGGGAGATGCTCGCAGGGACCGGCGGAACCGCCGCCATGGACATCCCGCTCGGCCCCGAAATCGGCCAGTGCTGCGGCGGGCGCACACAGTTGCGGTTTCGCCGGCTGACGCAGGCGGTAAAAGACGAACTCGAAGCCAGGATTGCCGGCGAGATCGAGCGTCTGCCGGAGGTCTATCTCTTCGGTGCCGGCCATGTCGGCCGGGCGCTGGCCGCAGCCCTTGCACCGCTGCCACTGTCGGTCACGATCGTCGAAACGCGACAGGAAGAACTCGCCAATCTGCCGGCGGGGACCAAAACCCGGCTCGTGCCGATGCCGGAGGCGCTGGTGAAGGATATTGCGGGCGGTGGCGCGGTCGTCATCCTGACGCACGATCACGCGCTGGATTTCCTCATCGCCCGCGAGGCGCTTGATAGGCGCGACCTTGCCTACACCGGCATGATCGGCTCGGCGACCAAGCGCGCCACCTTGGCAAGCTGGCTTTCCCGCGAAGGCGGTGGAGAACGTGGTTGGATGGAGCGGCTGACGCTGCCGATCGGCGGTTCCTCGGTCAGGGACAAGCGCCCCGAAGTGATCGCCGCCATGACCGCCGCCGAGATCCTGACGGCAGTTTCAGCCTACCGCATGCGCTCGTCCTCGTAAAAAGGCTCGCGCCCGTCGAGGAAACCGAGATCGCGCTTGACGCGGTCCGGTGCAGCGAAAAGATCGAGCCGAGGCAGACGGCAGAAACGGTCGGCGCTGCCCCCCAGCCAGCCGGCAAGGCGCCGGAAAGCACCGATTCTATGTTGCGGCCTGTTCTCTTCGATAGTCGAGCAATCCATGACATCACCTCGGTAGATTGATGGGATGAGTTGCAGTTTGCCGCCAAAAATGCTGCAATTCCAATCGAACGACCGTCTGCCTGCATCAAGAGAACTTATCTATGAAACTGTCGAAGCAATTCCCGCTGAATGCGCTGCGCGTCTTCGAAGCCGCTGCCCGGCTCGGCAGTTTCACCAAGGCGGGCGACGAACTCGGCATGACGCAGACGGCCGTCAGCTACCAGATCAAGCTGCTGGAGGAGAATGTCGGCGAGCCGCTCTTCCTGCGCCGTCCCCGCCAAATCGCGCTGACGCAAACCGGCGAACGGCTGGCGCCGAAGGTGACCGAAGCCTTTGCCATGCTGCACGATGCAATGGCGACGGCGCGCGACAGTGTCGAAGGCACGCTCGCCATCAGCTCGACTCATACTTTCGCCTCGAAATGGCTAGCGCCGCGCCTCGGCTCTTTCCATTTGAAGCACCCGGCGATCGCGGTGCGCTTTCAGGCGACCTCCGACATTATCGATTTTGCCCGCGAGCAGATCGATGTCGGCATCCGCTGGGGTGACGGCAATTGGCCGGGGCTAAGCCTGCACCGGCTGATGGGCCTGGAATTCACCCCGATGCTGAGCCCGAAGCTGGCGGAATCGGCAGGCGGCATCAAGGAGCCGCGCGATCTCCTGAAGTTCGATCTCTTCGACGCCGGCGATATCTGGTGGAAACAGTGGTTCGAGGCAGCCGGCGTCACCGAGACGGATCTCGACCGCCGCCCGCGCAACCAGCTCGGCTCCCAGGCGGTGGAAGCCGATGCAGCGATCGCGGGACATGGCGTCGCCATCCTCAACCCGGCCTTCTATGCCGCCGAGATCGCACTCGGCCGGCTCTACCAGCCCTTCGAGCTGACCCGCAGCGACGGCAAGGCCTACTGGCTCGTCTATCCCGAAAACCGCCGCAACGTGCCGAAGATCAAGGCCTTCCGCAACTGGATCCTCGCAGAGATGCAGGCAGCCGGGAACTAGATGATCGGGCGTCGGACGGTCTGACCCGGTCCGATCTTTCGTTCGGCCTCAGTATCCCATCTCCGGCGCATAGAAACAGCGCGGCGTATCCTCGTTCGGGAACAGACACAGATGATAGTCGTTGTCGCCCGATTGCATCGCCTTCGTCATCGGCAACAGGAAGACATGCGCATGCGTGACCAGCCGATGGTCGCCCGGCAAGAGCGTCACACGATATCCGCCCGGCGTCACCGCCACGCTTTTCGAAGGGATCATCTGGCAGTCGCCATTGTGACTGTCGCCGTTGCAACAATAGGGATCATAACTCCACCCCGAGGGTGCGTCGTGAGCCGTCGCCAACGACGCGTACGCAATCATCACACACGTCAGAATGCTGCGCATGGGCATCTTCTCCGTCGATGAATGCGCCGCCGATGATCTAAAGGTTCTTATCTTATGCCGGCGGCCTGCAAAGTAACTGTAATCCACTTGTCATAGTTCAAGGCGTGCCGAATTAGCACATCATGTATAAGCCAGAGATAATGCACAGTCATCTCGGCAGCTTTTAGGCACGAGACAGCAGATCTGCGATGCGGCCGCGCTCGGCGGCTTCGGCAAAACCGCCGGAAATCATCAGCGGGGCGCCGAAGATCTCGACAAATCCATCGCCGAGGATGACACCTTCGCCATCCCGGCACGCGAGAATGGGCGTTGCCGTCGTCTCGCTGTAGCGCAGCAGCGCGGGGAGATAACCGGGATCGTCGTTCAGATGTGGGAAGAATTCGAAGGGCGCCAGATCCAGCGCCGCGCCATCCCGCACAGCATCCGGCGAACCGCCGGAAAAGAGGGCGTCAACGGCGATCGTCGGCGTCATCAAAATCGCTCCGGCGCTGGTTCCGACGAGAATGCCGTCGTCAAGCGCCCATGCGCGCAGCCTCTCCAGCATACCGCTTTGGCGCAGCCGCCTCAGAAAATCGCCGGTGTGGCCGCCTGTGAGATGGATGGCGTTACAGGCAAACAGCCGGCCGATCTCCTCGTCGCTGGAAAGCGCGTCGAGATCGACGAAGAGATCGAGCGAAAGCCCGTATCTGAGATAATACTGTCGTTTCTCATCGAAGAACTCCCGCTGCGGCTCCGGGGCGGAGGCGATATAGCCGATGCTGCTCCCGCGCGACAGAATGAGCGCCGCAAGCCGCCGGTCCATCGGCGCGTTTTCGGCGATGAGCTGATCGCTGTAGAGCGCGGTGATCATACCATTGCTCCTTTTGCCACACCGGCCGCTATGCGGACGCCATCTTTCAATCTCCTCTTCCCTCCCCGCCAAAATTTCCGCAATGTCACGAGTCGGAGGAAGATAGGGGAACTCGATGTATGAATATGCCATTGCATGGGAATGGCTCGCTTTCGCGGCGCGCTGGTTCCATGTCGTCACCGCGATCGCCTGGATCGGATCGTCCTTCTATTTCATCGCGCTCGATCTCGGACTGGTGAAACGCCCGCATCTGCCGCCCGGCGCCTATGGCGAGGAATGGCAGGTCCATGGCGGCGGTTTCTATCATATCCAGAAATATCTGGTGGCGCCCGCGCAAATGCCGGAGCACCTGACCTGGTTCAAATATGAAAGTTATTTCACCTGGATTTCCGGCTTCCTGATGCTGTGCATCGTCTATTATGGCGGCGCCGACCTCTTCCTCATCGACCGCCACGTGCTCGATATTTCGAAGCCGGTGGCGATCCTGATCTCGCTGGCATCACTCGCCGGCGGCTGGATCATCTACGACCTGCTCTGCAAATCCCCGCTCGGCAAAAATACCTGGGGCCTGATGGCGGTCCTCTATGTCGTGCTGGTCCTCATGGCCTGGGGCTATACGCAGCTTTTCAGCGGCCGCGCCGCTTTCCTGCATCTCGGCGCCTTCACCGCGACGATCATGTCGGCCAACGTTTTCATGATCATCATCCCGAACCAGAAGATCGTCGTCGCCGATCTCATCGCCGGCCGCACGCCCGATCCGAAATACGGGCAGATCGCCAAGCAGCGTTCGCTGCACAACAACTACCTGACCCTGCCCGTCATCTTCTTCATGCTGTCGAACCACTATCCGCTCTCCTTCGGAACGCAGTTCAACTGGGTGATCGCCGCTTTGGTCTTTCTGATGGGCGTCACCATCCGCCACTGGTTCAACACCACCCATGCCCGGAAAGGCCGGCCGACCTGGACCTGGATCGTCACCCTCGTCCTTTTCATCCTGATCATGTGGCTTTCGACGGTGCCGAAACTGCTGACCGGCGATAAGGATACGGCGGCGGTGGCGCCCGCCTTCCAGCAATTTGCCGGCGATCCGCATTTTCCCGCCGTCAAGCAACTGGTCGCGACGCGCTGTTCGATGTGCCACGCCGCCGAGCCCGTCTATGAGGGCATCGTGCGGCCGCCGAAGGGGGTGATGTTCGAAAACGACGCGGAAATTGCCGCCCATGCCCGCGAGATCTATATACAAGCGGGCCGCAGCCATGCCATGCCGCCCGGCAATATCACCGATATCACGCCGGACGAACGCAAGCTGCTCGTCGCCTGGTTCGAAAGCGCAGTCGAAGGCAAGAAACAATGACGACGACACTCCTGCGCGGCCGCCTGCTGTCCTTTCATCGGGCGCCGCTCAGTCTGGCCGACAGCCAGAGCTATCTCTACGAAGAAGATGGCGGCCTGCTGATCGAAGACGGGCTGATCGCAGCAGCCGGCCCCTATGCCGACGTCAAGGCGAAGGCCGCCGAAGGCACGATCGAGATCGATCACCGGCCGCATCTGATCCTGCCCGGGCTCATCGACATGCATCTGCATTTTCCGCAGATGCAGGTGATCGCCTCCTATGCCGCCAATCTGCTCGAATGGCTGAACACCTATACCTTTCCCGAGGAATGCCGTTTCGTCGAAAGCGCGCATGCTGAGAGGATCGCCACGCATTTCTACGACGAGCTGATCCGCCACGGCACGACCACGGCTGTCGCCTATTGCTCCGTGCACAAGACCTCCGCCGACGCCTTCTTCGCCGAGGCGATGAAGCGCAATATGCGCATGGTCGGCGGCAAGGTGATGATGGACCGCAACGCCCCGCAGGGCCTGCTCGACACGCCCGAGATGGGCTATGACGAGACCCGCCAGGTGGTCGCGGACTGGCACGGCAAGGGCCGCAACCACGTTGCCATTACCCCGCGCTTCGCCATCACCTCGACCCCGGCTCAGATGGAAGCGACGGCAGCGCTTGCCCGCGAATTTCCCGACCTGCATATCCAGACCCATCTGTCGGAAAATCACGACGAGATCAAATTCACCTGCGAGCTCTATCCCGACGCGATCGACTATACCGACATCTACGCGCGCTACGGCCTGCTCGGGCCGAAAAGCCTGTTCGGCCACGCCATCCACCTGTCCGAGCGTGAAGCCGATGTGATGAGCGAGACGGGCGCCGTCGCCGTCCACTGCCCGACCTCGAACCTCTTCCTCGGCTCCGGCCTGTTCCCGCTGAAGGCGCTGGCGCGGCGCGAAAAGCCGGTCCGCATCGGCGTGGCGACCGATATCGGCGGCGGCTCCAGCTATTCGATGCTGAAGACGATGGACGAGGCCTACAAGATCCAGCAATTGCTCGGCGAACGGCTGAATCCGCTGGAAAGCTATTACCTGATGACGCGCGGCAATGCCGAGGCGCTGTCGCTGGTGGACCGGATCGGCACGCTGGACCCCGGCAGCGAAGCCGACCTCATCGTCCTCGACGCGGCCGCGACCCCGGCCATGGCGCTGAAGCTGGAAGCAGTGAAGACCCTGCCCGAGGAACTCTTCCTCTTGCAGACGATGGGTGACGACCGGGCGGTCATCGAGACCTATGTGGCGGGCGTCGCTTTGAAAACGGGGCTTCGATGATGCCACTGAAGCCCATCCGCAATGACGATGACTACGAAGACGCGCTCTTGCTGTTGAAGCCGCCCGAAGCCGACAAACTCGACTTTCTGGCGACGCTGATCGACGCCTATGAAGCAGGTCGATACCCGATCGATCTGCCGGATCCGATCGATGCGATCCTCTTCCGGATGAAACAGCAGGGACTGTCACCGAAGGACCTGGAACCGATCCGCGGACGAAAAGCCGCCTGACGCGGCCGATTTCCCGTAACACTCGCGCGAAATCCATGTTACGCCGGATCGCTGCATTCAGATGTGAAAGTTCAATTCATGGCCACTCCGCTCACCATCGCCGATCTGAAGAAGCTCGCGCAGCGCCGTGTGCCGAAAATGTTTTTCGACTATGCGGATTCGGGCGCCTGGACGGAATCCACATATCAGGCGAACGAGAGCGATTTCAGCCGGATCAAGCTGCGCCAGCGGGTGATGGTGGACATGAGCGACCGCACGCTGGAAACGACGATGATCGGCCAGAAAGTGTCGATGCCGGTGGCCTTGGCGCCGACCGGCCTGACCGGCATGCAGCATGCCGATGGCGAGATGCTGGCGGCGCGCGCGGCGGAAGAATTCGGCGTTCCCTTCACGCTGTCGACGATGAGCATCTGCTCGATCGAGGATGTCGCATCGGCGACGACGCGCCCCTTCTGGTTCCAGCTCTACGTCATGCGGGACAAGGATTTCGTCCTTGGCCTGATCAACCGTGCCAAGGCCGCCAAATGTTCGGCACTGGTGCTGACGGCTGATCTGCAGATCCTTGGCCAGCGCCACAAGGATCTGCGCAACGGCCTGTCGGCGCCGCCGCGATTCACGCCAAAACATGTCTGGCAGATGGCGAGTAGGCCGTTCTGGTGCCTGGATATGCTGAAGACCAAGCGCCGCACCTTCGGCAACATTATCGGCCACGCGAAAAATGTCACCAACATCACTTCGCTTGCCGCATGGACGCACGAGCAGTTCGATCCGCGGCTCTCCTGGGCTGACGTCGCCTGGATCAAGGAGCAATGGGGCGGCCCGCTGATCATCAAGGGCGTGCTCGACCCGGAGGATGCGAAGGCTGCCGCCGATACCGGCGCCGATGCGATCGTCGTCTCCAATCATGGCGGCCGCCAGCTGGACGGCGCCCCGTCCTCGATCAGCATGTTGCCCGCGATCGTCGATGCCGTCGGCGACCGCATCGAGGTCCATCTCGACGGCGGCATCCGCTCCGGCCAGAACGTGCTGAAAGCCGTGGCCCTCGGCGCCAAAGGCACCTATATCGGCCGTCCCTTCCTCTACGGCCTCGGTGCCATGGGCAAGGAAGGCGTCACGCTGGCGCTCGGCATCATCCGCAGAGAGATGGACATCACCATGGCGCTCTGCGGCAAACGCGATATCAACGACGTGAACGCATCGATCATATCGCCGCAAGGCTGAAGCCGAGAAATCGGCACCGGCTGAAAGCGCGATGGCGGGCAATCCATGCCGGCTCCATTCAGGCTGGCGGCTGGCCGGCGCTCGCATTGAGCTGAAGGATCGCGAAAATCACGAGACAGACGGCGAGCGCAAAACGTTGCTGCCAGACGATGCGGCGCGATCCGGCAATCCGTCTCTCAAGGCCATGCGGCGCCCTGTCAGGCTTGCGCAGCTGCATGCGAGACAACAGGTCGTCGACCGCGGCAAGACCGGCCGTCTCGGTCTCGTAGCTCGACGCGAGGCGAAACAACAGCGCATCGAAAAGCAGATGGATCGCCAGCGCAAGAACAACCACGCAAAAAATAAACATCAAGAGCCAGCCGAGCGGCGACGCGAAGCCTCGATATCCCGCGGTGATCGGGCCGACAATCAGTGGCAGCAACGCCGTCAGCCCGCAGAAGATTGCATTGCGGCCGAGACTGCGCGCAACCGCCGAGGCTGTGGCATTCCACTGCGTCATTGCAAGCCCTCCATTGCGGCATGGATACTTCTAGCCGGCAGATGAACGCGCCGCCCCGCCCGTTCGAGTAGCCGCAGTGCCTCGGCTGGATTTTCGCAACGCCCGCTGATGAGCAGCCAACGCATGATGACGCAGGCGCTCCGCTGGAAACCGAGCGCGCAGCAGACAAGGACCGGTCCCTGCTGGCGCGCAGCCTCGACGTGGTTCGCCGCGGCGAACGTCTGGATCTTGTCGAGGGCTGCAAGATCAAGAGTGGGGAAACTGCACCAGCGCGCGAGTGTTCCGCCGGGGCGCTGAAGTTCGCCGGTCATGTCGATCACCGTGGCAAAACGGTCGGCCTCGTGGCGACGCGGAAAACGACCGAGATGGACGCCGTCAGCGATCACCACCGATGCCGGCATTGTGCGTGTCCAGAGCCAAACGTTGATGAGAGCGCCGAGCCGGTAGGGCGCCAGTAGCCAGCGGCTGGCAAGCGTGGCCCGGCCATCGGCGCGTTTCTGGAATATCTGCGGGCCGGCGCCGAAATATCCGACTGCGACGATCGCCAGCGCAACAGCCGGCCAGAGCAACAGAAGTGCCGCAGCCGTTAAAGGGGTGCAGAGCGCTGCAAGGCCGAGACATATGACGGCACCGCACAGATAATAGACGCCGAGACGGCGCGACTTTGGATCGCCGCTCATCGCAAACTTCGCGAGAGGCGAACCTGCGTCGCGCGGAAAAAGCCAGGCGGCGAACAGACCGAGCAGCATGCCGGTCGGTATGTCCATGACGTGATGCTGCCACGTCGTCAGCACGGAGGCTCCGATCAGAAAACACCAGAAGTGCCAGAGAAGCCGTGCCCTGCGCGGCAACCGGCCGCGCAGATGGTCCCAGATCACCACCAGGAGCGCGACATGCAGCGACGGTGCCTGGTTGAACGGCTTATCGAAGCCGCCGAGGACGGCGAACATGAAGCCGGGCAGCCCGCTCGTTGCCGGCCGCACGAAGATCGCTTCGAGTGGAAACGCGACAAAGCAGGCGACGGCGACTATCTGGATCGTCAGATAACGTCTTGCGAGCCTATCCACATCGCGCGGCGTGGTGTTGATGAACAGGCAGAGTGCATAGAACAGATTGATCGACCAATATGGTATGATCGTCCATCCGAGGAACGGAATGGCGCTTTCCCACGCGAAGGCGAGGTTCGGCACATGCGCGCGTTGCGATGCCAGCCAATTGGCGCCACCATAACTCAGATAGAAGAACGGCGCCAGGAAGACGAGCCAGAGCGCCGCCCGCTTCGGGACCGGTGCTGCCCGGAAAAAAGTAGAACCTGCCTTCTCCACGCTTTGCCCTCAGACTCTCTCGGCCAGCGAGACGGTGAAAATGCCCCATTGATCGATACGCTGTTCGATCTTGCGGAAACCGGCTGCGGCGACCAGTTGGTCCATTTCCTCTTGCGTCCGCCGCCGCATCACCCAGGCCTCGCCACCACGGTGGGAGGTGAGCGCACGGGCAATCATCTCCAATTGCGGATGCCATGGCTGGTTGGTGTAGACAAGCAGACCACCCGGCCGCATCGCGCGGGCAATCCCGTCGAGCGAAGCGGCGATCATCGCATTGTCGGAAAACAGCTCGTAAAGGCCGGAGACGATCGCGAGATCCGGAGCCGGCGTGATGGCAGCCAGCCCCTCGCCGTCAAAGGCATCCTGCTGACGGAAGCTCACGAACTCACTCAGTCCCCGCGCGGCAATGCTCTTGTGGCCGGCGTCGACGTTGATGGGGGAATAGTCCTGCAGACGCGCACTATCGGGACGCACGGCAGCCGTCTCGATCGCATCAAGGACATAACGGCCATGCCCGGCCGCTATGTCGAGCATATGGGTGCTGCGGCCGGCTGCTTTCAGGCGCTGCAGCGCGCGATCGATCAGCTCCTGCAAATGCAGTTTGCGCTGCCGGATGCCGCGCCAGCCGATCGCCTCGAGGAACACCTTGTCGATCGCACGGCCGCCGGGACCGAGCCCGCGCGGCTTGTTCTCGTAGACGTAATCGAGCGTCGAGCCGGAATCAAAACCGGTCTTGACCCCCGTCCTTATGCCTTCTGAGACCAGGGCCCCAAGCTTGATGTTGAGGCGGCTGAGCCCCCAGTAGATGCCGCGTGGAGATGTGGCGTCCAGTGGGCTCGCGAGCCGGTCGGCCTCCTCCTTGGTATAGCCCTGGATATGGGCGGTGCGAAGGTCGGCAGGCGCCCGGGGCTCGGCAAAACGCGCGCCGATAAAACGGCGGACCTCGGCGAGCGCCATCGCGCGGTCCTTTTCGCCAAGCGTATCATGATAGAAGCCGGCAAGCACATGCCGTTCCTTGATCCGGCTGCCGAGGTTTTCGTAAAACCGGTGCTGCGGCGCGTGTCGCACCACCCAGTCGCTGCCGGAGATCAGCAGCTGGGTCGGGACGGTGATGGCGCGGGCGTCGCCGACGACGCGGGCTGCCGCCTCATAGAGCTGCAACAGGATGTTGGAGGCAATTGGCCTAGATATCAGCGGGTCGGATTCGTACGAGGCGATGCGCTCGGGGTCATGCGTCAGGAACTTCGCCTTGACATAGGAATTGACGAAGAACGTTCCCTTGAGCTTTTCCCAAAGCGCAATGCCTTCCCTGGCAAAAGGCACGTAGAGCTTGACGCTGAAGGCCGGCGAGGCCAGCACGAGCGCTCGGATCGGCGGTGCATAGTCGTGCACCCAGGTGCTGGCTAGGACCGCGCCGACGCTCTGTGCAATGACGGCGATGTCTTCGACTGGAGTACCGCTTGTCTCGCTGACATGGCGGACAAAGCAGTCGAGATCGTGCGCCGAGGCCGCAAAGGATGGCGAATAGCCGCGCTCTCCAGGCGAACGCCCGTGGCCGCGTGCGTCCCAGGCGTAGAAGGAAAAATCATCGAGGCCGAGCTCGGTGGCGAGATGGGCGACGCGGCCGCTATGCTCGTGGCCGCGATGGAGAAGGATGATTGCGCCCTTCGGTGCAGCGCCGGCCGCAGGCCACGTCCGATAAAACAGTCGAGTACCGTCATGCGATGCGAATTCGGATTCATGCATGGGTCTGGTCGTCGAGGACGGTTGCTCGCTATCGGCAGTCTGCAGCACGGTCGTCTCCAATTCTGATCGGTGGATAGGTTGCATCCATTGGCGGCAACAGTGAGTTGCTTTCATTGCAAAAGTCTAGCTGCAAATGATAAGTCCTTTGGGTGAGCCTATATGAAGTGCGGGCTTTCCCACAGCTACGACGATCCGCACTGCCCGAGCCGGGATAGACTGTTCAAATGCCGCAAAATTCCACTGAGGTCGCATGTCTATTTATCAATTGAAGTCCCGGTTTCAGAATATTCTTCGCCCTCTGGTGCGCTCGCTTGCGGCACGAGGCGTCACCGCCAATCAGGTGACGTCAGTTGCCGCCGCCGTCTCGGTTGTCTTGGGCCTTTTTTTGAGCGTCGTCTCGCTTCCGCATTGGTTCCTGCTGGTGCCAGTGTGGTTTCTCATACGCATGGGCCTCAACGCCATCGACGGCATGCTCGCGCGCGAACATGGGCAGAAGAGCATTTTAGGCGCCTATCTGAACGAGATCGGTGATGTCGTGTCGGATGTCGCCCTGTATTTGCCGTTTGCGCTGATCGATCCGAACGGCGTGGCGCCGGCGATATCAGTCATATTCCTCTCGGCACTGACGGAGTTTACCGGTGTTCTGGGTCAAACGGTCGGAGCGAGCCGGCGTTACGACGGGCCGATGGGCAAGAGCGACCGCGCGGTGGTTTTTGGGGCGCTCGGCATCTTTGTCGCGGTCGGTGGGACGCTTGCGGCCTGGACGTTGTGGCTCTGGGCGGTGGTGGCTCTCCTTCTGATATGGACCATCATCAACCGTATCAGCGCCGGCATTCGCGAGGCGCAGACGGCCGCCCGATAGGAAACGGATCGGCCTGCCGTCTGTCCTTCCATCGGCAATGCGACCCACAATCGACGCTGCCCTCTTTGCTCCTAACGGCACGTTAAGCTTAGGTTGTATTTTTAGCGCGACCCCTTGAAAGCACAAAAGCGGTGCTTTATGTTTTATCCCATGGCAAACCCGGGCAGAACACCGCATCCGTCCTTGCTGCGCTACACGCTGGCACCGGATGGCAGTGCCCGGCAAGCGCTGGATGACACCATTGCCGCCTATATCAGGATGATCGAAATCCTGACCGACCTCGTCCCTGATGGAGCAGGCGCCAACCTCGTTGTCCTGCATGACATTGCCTATGAAACCGTCCGCGAGCAGACGGGCTTGCCGGCAAGGCTGGTGACACTCGGTCTTCGCGATTTTGCCGCCAATCGCGGCGCCACTGCCGATCCGCCGCATCTGCCGCTCGACGACAAGCTCTTCGCCATCAAGGGCCCCTCGGACCTGACCATCGCCACGGTACACGGCCGCGTTGCCGTGCCCTTCGATGTCGCGGGTTATTCCAAGGGATGGGAGAGTAATTTTCCGGCCTATCTCGTTGCAGGCGCCGACCGCTACGAGATTCACATCGGCGTCACGCCGAATTCCGCTCGGATGGAGGAAAACATGACGAACGAAGGCATTCTCTCACGCATGGGCCGTCTGATCGCCGGCATCGCCAATGCGGCGATCGACAAGGCGGAAGGCGTCAACAAGATCGCCGTCATCGAACAGGCGATCCGCGAAATCGATGCGGCGGCGGATGATGCCCGCACCGATCTTGGCAAGGCGCGCGCGGAGGAATTCCGCATCCAGAGCCGCAGGGATGAAATCGTCGAAGACTTGAACGCGCTCGACGCGAAGATCCGCCTTGCCGTCTCCTCCGGGCGGGATGACCTGGCAAAGGCCGGCGTCGCCCGCCAGATCGACCTCGAATCCCAGATCGCGGCACTCGACAAGGCGCTGGCCGATGCCAGGGAACAGGTGGATGAAGGCCAAAAAGCCCTGCAGGCCGTGCTCGCCACGCGCCGCGAGGCGGATGCGCGTCTTGCCGATTTCAAGCGCAGCATCGCCCAGCATCCCGAACAGGCGGCAACCGGCCATGGCCAGCCCTCGCCCGGCGCAGGTGCGGCTCGCGCGGCCGCAGCGGTCTCGCGGCTGACCGGCGTTCCATCAGCCGAGCATGCCAATAGTTCCGAGCTGGACGAGCTCGACCGGTTGCACCGCGAACGAGCGATCGAGGCACGCCTCGCACGCTTCAAGACGGATAACCGGTAACGCCAATGGCACTTTTCTTCGCTCCCGAATGTGCTCCCTTTGCCATCGCCGCCGCCGTGCTTGCGGGCCTGACGGCGATCGAGATGCTGGCCACCGTCATGGGTTTTTCGATAACGGAGCTTCTCGGGAAACCGGATTTCCATGGCCATGACGGCATTGCCGGCTACCTCTCCTGGCTTAATCTCGGCGGCGTTCCCCTGCTCATTCTGCTGATGATGACGCTCGGCTTCTTCGCCATTTCAGGTTTTGCCATCCAGGCCGTCGCCAACACCTTCTGGGCGCCGCTGCCCTCCGTCATCGCCGCCATTCCCGCCCTGTTGATCACCGTCCCCATGGTCAGGGCATCGAGCAGGACCGTGGCGCGGATCGTGCCGCACGACGAGACCTATGCGGTCGATCTCGACACCTTCGTCGGCCGGACTGCGGAAGTGTCCATCGGCCCGCTCGATCAGGGACTGCCGGGACGCGTGCGCGTCAAGGACCAGCATGGGAACTGGCATGTGCTGAGAGCCCGGGCGGCCAAGGATCAGCAGCCTCTCGGCATCGGCACGCAGGTTCTCCTGGTCGATCGCAACGCAGATGTATTTATCGCCATTCCCGCCCTGGTGGACCCCACCGGATCGGACAATCAATCTTTTAGGGAGCAGTCATGATGTATGACATTCTTCTGCCGGCCGGCATTACCATCGTTCTGATCTTCGGCATCGGCTTCGTCCTTGCCTCTCTTTACACCCGTTCCAGCCGTGACGAGGCCTATGTCCGCACCGGTCTCGGCGGCCAGAAGGTCGTGCTCGACGGCGGCTCCGTCGTTCTGCCGATCTTTCACTCGATCGCCCGGGTCAACCTGAAGACGCTGCGCCTCGAAGTCCGCCGCGGCGAAGGCGATGCGCTGATCACCAAGGACCGCATGCGCGTCGATATCGGCGCCGAATTCTATGTGCGCGTCAAACCGGACGCCTCCTCGATCGCGCTTGCCGCCCAGACGCTCGGCAGCCGCACCAACGATGCCGAGGCGCTTCGTATCCTTATCGAAGCAAAATTCGTCGACGGCCTTCGCTCGGTGGCCGCGACTATGAATCTCGACGCGCTGCAGGAACAGCGCATGGACTTCGTCAAGGCCGTGCAGGAAGCCGTCGGCGCCGATCTTCAGTCGAACGGCCTCGAGCTCGAATCCGTGTCGCTGACGCGCCTCGACCAGACCGATATCAAACACTTCAACGCCAACAACTTCTTCGATGCGCAAGGTCTTGCGGCATTGACCCGCATCACCGAGGGGCGCAAGAAGGAGCGAAACGAGATCGTTCGCGACACCGAAGTCGCTATCGCCCAGAAGGATCTCGAGGCCCGCCAGCAATCGCTGACCATCGAGCGAACCAAGCGGGAAGCCGAGCTCAGCCAGGAACGCGACATCGCCAACAAATCCGCGGCGACGCGCGCTGAAACCGCCCAACAGGAGCAGGCGGCAAAACGCGCCGAGGAAGAAGCCCGCATCGCCTCCGAACAGGCGGTCGCCGAACGCGAGGCAGCCGCCAAGCAGGCCCGCGAAAGCGCCAACATCGATTCCGCCCGCGCCGTGCAGCAGCGCGACACCGAAGCCAAGCGTGACCTGCAGATCGTCGCCCAGGAAAGCGCGATCGCCGTTGCCAACAAAAGCCGTGAAGAATCCGAGGCGAAGGCGGCTGCGGAAGCGGCCCGGGCGCTGGCGATCGCGGCAGAGGAAAAAGTCGGCACCGCCAAAGCGATCGAGATTGCCGAACGCGAAAGGCAGATTGCCGTGATCGATGCGCGCAAGAAAGCCGAGACGGAAGCAACCGCCGTCACCGTCGGCGCCGAAGCCGAAAAACAGGCCGCAAGCGACCAGGCCGAAGCTATCAAGACGCTGGCGACCGCCGAAGCGGATGCGGCGATCATCAAGGCCAAGGGTATCCTCGAAACCGGCAAGGCCGCGGCCGAGAGCGAAGCCTTGCTCAACGACGCGCGTAACAAACTGAGCGCTGCCATCATCGAGTTCGAGATCACCCGCGAACGTATCCGCATCATTCCCGAGGCGCTTGCCGAGGCGGTCAAGCCGATCGAAAAGATCTCCGATATCAGGATTTTCGACACCGGCGGCATGCTGGGCCGCGGCAACGGCGCGACCGGCGGAAACGGCATCGGGCTTGGCGAAGGACTGGCCGGCCAGCTTCTGTCCTATCAGGCCAACAAACCGATCCTCGACAGGTTGATGAAGGAAGCCGGCTTCGACGGCGACGATGCTATCTCGTCGCTCCTTGGAAATCTCAATGGCGCAACACCAGCCGCAGCTCCGGCAAAGCCGGCAATACCGCCCACGGCGCCGGTAAGGCCGGCAACATCGGCTGCTCCGGCAACACCGGCCGCAGCCCCGGCAAAGACGATCGCCCCTTCGCCGCCAAAGAAGGACTGATCGCAGCGCAGGCGGCTCTGGGCTATCTCACCCAACCCGCCGCCAATGCACTCGCCCAGTCGGCACGGCCCCTTTCGGTGGCCAGTGCCGACATCGCCATATGGTCGTAGGCGACGGTTCGGAACTGCCATATCCATCCGGCCGCCGTCTTTTCCAGTATAGCGTAACTCGCCAGCGGGTGGCCGGCTTCGACCTTATGGTCATAAGGCAGCACGTCGTCATAGGCGGGGCAGCCGACGCTGCCGGGATTGATAATCAGCCGGCCGTCGGAGAGCCGAACGGCGCGGGGAAGATGGCTGTGGCCGCAGAGGATCAGTGGCAGGTCGATACCCTCAGCCAGCGCCTCGATCGCTTCGATCGGCTTCAGGAAAACGAATCCTTCGGGCGAAACCGATTCCAGCCAATAGAGATTGTCGTTCTTTGGGGTCGCATGGCAGAGATAAGCCTCGCCGCGATAGATCGTGTCGAACGGCAGGCTGCGGATCCAGTCGAGATGGGCCGGCGTCAGTTGCCGATAGGCCGAGGCATCCGAAACATGCATCGCCGCCGGATCCTGCTCGATCAGGTAGCGGTCATGATTGCCGCAAACCGAGGTCAGGCCGAGCGGCATCAGCAGCTCCGCTGTCCGGCCGGCCTCGAGCGGACCGCTGAAGAAATCGCCGAGATTGACGATCTCCTCGATGCCTTCAGCGTGAATATCCGCAAGCACGGCTTCAAGCGCCAGATGGTTGCCGTGGATGTCGGCGATCGCGGCAAAACGCATTCCTAACTGCCTCGATAGGTGGAATAGCCGTAGGGTGAGATCAGCAGCGGCACATGGTAATGCGCCGTGACATCGGCGATGCCGAAGCGGATCGGCACGAGATCGAGGAAGGCCGGGTGCGGCAACGGCGTGCCGCAGGCCCTCAGATAATCACCGGCGTGGAAGACCAGCTCATAGGTGCCGGCCCGGAAATTTTCGCCTGATAGAATCGGGCCGCCGTCGACCCGGCCGTCGGCATTGGTCTCGACCGTCTTCACATGCCTGCGGATCTCGCCATCGAGCTGGAAAAGATCGATCCTGAGCCGCTCGGCCGGCTTGCCCAAGGCGGTATCGAGAACATGCGTGGTCAGTCCGGTCATGGGGCTGGCTCTCTGATGACGAAAGGGGTTTCGAAGAAGAATTCCTCCAGATTGTTGCCTGGCCCGTCGCGATCGACGACCAGGAAATCGGAGACTTGGCCAAGCGCCATCAGCGGATGATGCCAGACATTGCGGCGGTAGTTCACGCCTTGGTCCCCCCGCGCCAGAAACACCTGCGGCCGGCCCGGGCGTCCGCTCTCGTCCTCGGCGACGACGACGAGAAAAGGACGGCCGGAAACCGGCGAGAAACTCTGACTGCCGAAGGGATGGCGCTCCATCATATCGACATCATAGGGGAAACTGCGCGGCTGGCCGCGAAACAGATTGATGATGACGCGGGCGCCCTCGCCCGCCGCCTCCGCCGCGGCCAACGCATGAAAACGTTCCGTCGTGCCGCCATTGATCAGCCGCATCGAGGCCGGATCGGCTTCGATGACCTCACCGAAGGGAGCGAAGGCGGAGCCAGTGAGCGGGCGAATGTCGAGAAATTCGGGCATGGCCTCACTCACCTTGGGCATGCCAGTTACGGACGGCATCGATCTCGCGAAGAAGCTCCGGCAGCGTCCGATACGTTGCCTCCCAGATATCCGAGGGATCGAGATCGAAGACGTCGTCGAGGATGCGATTGCCCGTGCCGCAGATCTTCGTCCACGGCAGGCCGGGATGCTCGGTGGCAAATTCCGGATGCGTCACCAGCAGGCGGGATGCCGCGGCACCGATGGTGAAGTGGCAGAAGGCGACAGCCTTGAAAGTGAGCTGGTCCTCGGCGAAAGCCGCCTCATCCATTCCGCCAATGAAGGACAGCGCTTCGGATGCCGCCTTTTGCATGTCGTTGAGATAGTCGATGGCACGCCTCTCCTTCATTCCGCCTCCGGCAGCATCGAGGTCAGACGCAGCAGCGCGATCTTTTCGACCTGCGCAGTCGCGGTCGAAAATTCCTCGTCCCGGCCGTTGCCGATCCGTGTTTCGAAAGCTTCCACAATATCCTCCTTGCCGAGCCCTTTGACGGCGATGATGAAGGGAAAGCCATATTTTTCGACATAGGCCGAATTGAGTTCGGTGAAGCGGGCGTGTTCGGCAGGGCTCAGGCGGTCGAGACCGGCGCCGGACTGCTCCTTGCGGCTGTCCTCGGTAAGTTCGCCGGATATGGCGAGACGCCCGGCAAGATCGGGGTGGGCTCGAAGCACGCCGAGACGTTCCTGCGGGCTTGCCGCGCGGAAGACGGCCGCAAGCGCGGCATGCACGCCTGATGCCGTCAGCGGCTCGGTCAGGCCGCCGGCGTCATAGGCGCGCTCGGCGATGAAAGGCGAATGTTCGAAGACGCCGCCGAAGCGGGAAACGAAATCCTCGCGCGACAGCATCAGATCGCGTCCGGCTGATGGTGCTTGTGCCAATGCTCGGCAATCTCGATGCGGCGCGGAATCCACACCTTGTCATGCTTCAGCACATATTCGATGAAGCGCTTCAGCGCCGCCGCCCGGCCGGGGCGCCCGACGAGACGGCAATGCAGGCCGACCGACATCATCTTCGGGCTGCCCGCCTTGCCTTCCTCATAGAGCGTATCGAAGGCATCCTTGAGATAGGTGAAGAACTGATCGCCGGTGTTGAAGCCCTGCGGCGTGGCAAAACGCATGTCGTTCGTTTCGAGCGTGTAGGGAATGATCAGGAAAGGTTTCCCGTCGACGCCCTTCACCCAGAAAGGCAGGTCGTCGGCATAGGAATCGGAGGAATAGAGGAAGCCGCCCTCCTCCTGCACCAGCCGCAGCGTATTGTCCGAAGGTTTGCCCTGGTACATGCCGTAAGGCCGCTCGCCGGTGAGTTCGGTGTGCAGGCGCACGGCTTCGAGGATATGCTTGCGCTCCAGATCCTCCGGAAAATCCTTATATTCCAGCCAGCGGTAACCGTGGCTGGCGATCTCCCACCCAGCCTCCTTCATCGCCGCGACCGCTTCCGGATTGCGCGCCATGGCCAGCGTCACGCCGTAGACGGTCGCCTGCACCTTGAGATCGGTGAACATCCGCCAGAGCCGCCAGAAACCGGCCCGCGACCCGTATTCGTAGATCGATTCCATGTTGAGATTGCGCTGCCCCGGCCAGGCGGCCGCGCCGACGATCTCCGACAGCAGATTTTCAGACGCCGGATCGCCATCGAGGATCGAGCTTTCGCCGCCCTCCTCGTAATTGATGACGAACTGCACGGCGACATGTGCCTCTTCAGGCCATTTCGGATCGGGCGTCTGACGCCCGTAGCCGACGAGATTGCGCGGATAAGTCTCGGATACCATCAAATCACCTTCTGAAAAGACGGAGAACGGTAGCATCCGCAGCCGGAATGTCGAGACGGAAACTGCGCAGCGGAATTTTATCGTTCCTGCGCAATAGCTTAGCTTATCGCATGTCAGGCGATCTTGCGGGCGCTGACCTTGCCCATCGGATGCAGCGAATGAACCCGAAAAGGACCGCCGGTGCCCTCCTCGATCATCAGCGCCACGTTCGAAACCAGGACCGGTTCGCCGAGCACAGCCTCGAAAACCGTCCGCAGCGCCGGCTCGATGCGCGGCATGTCGATCGCGTTGACCGGGCCCGTCACCGGCATATGGAAGCGGAACTCCTCCATCACGTAAGGATTGCCCCAGCGATGCAGATTGGAAAACTGCGCCGCCGACAGTCCGTCCGGATCGCTGCGTTCGATGTCGGCTTCGCTCAGCGGCGCGCGGAAACGATCGAATTCCTGCACGATCGCCGAAGCGAGGTACTGGATCTGCTCGCAGGGAACGCTCGGCAGCAGGCTGTAGAAATTGCCGAGCCGGGCGACTTCGAGACGCGGAATCTGGAAGGGAAGGACAGTGCCGGAAAAGCGCATGAGATCGCGCAGGAGTTGCGATTCGGACAGGTCCGGACACAGATGGAACGGCGCTTTCAGAACGCCGTGAAAACCATAGCGCCGCGGCACGGCCGTGTGGAAGGCGATCTCGTGAATGCCGAGGCCGCGAACGGCCGGAGGCTCCAGCATATCGCCTGAGAACACGTTTCGGCCAAGCCAATGGGCGGCCATGAGCGATAGCGGGTCGCTTGCCGGGGGCGTGAAGCAAATGGCATAGCGCATGCGATTTCCTCCATCAGGAAAAGGAGCGCCGGTAATCTCAGGCGCCGTCGATGCGCAAGCAGATAGGTGATTTGCATGACAGAATAACGAAACGAAGCGGCGACGAATTCACGTTTAACGTGAACGCGCTGCGATATGGCTTGATATCGCGAAGCTTTCCGGCAGCAAAAATCCGCAGTCTGTATCGCCTGCGATACAGATTGCCGCCTCCGCCAGTCGGTGGGCCAGGCCGAAGCTGATCTTGAAGCCGCCGGTCAGAGCGATCAGGTGCGGATGATCGGGATGGCGGCCGATCATCGGATCGCGGTCGATCGCCTTCGGGCGAAGCCCGGCCCAGCGTTCGACGACGGCAGCATTGCCCAGCGCCGGCACGATCTCCCGCGCCGCGGCGATCAGCGCGTCGAGCTGGCCATCCGTCGAAGTCGGATCGTCGAAACGGTTCTCGCTGGTGCTGCCGATCGCGGCATAGCCGCCCTCATGCGCCACGACATAGAGCCCGTCGAGAAAGATCGTCGGCAGCGCCGGATCGAGATCGGCTCTCAGCAGCGCCGCCTGTCCCTTGACCGGCTGGCCGAGCGACTGTTTCAGCCCCGACGTCAGGCCCTGCAGCAACGGAAAGGACTGATGGCCGGCGGCCAGGATGCAGTGACGGAAAGCGATGCTTTCGCCGCCTATCTCAGCCACACCGTGATCCGGATCGACGGCGGCAACCGTTGCATGCTCCAGAATGCGCACATGTTTTGACCGCCGCAGCAAGGTGACAAGTGCCGCGATCAGCGAACGGGGCGCGACGCGTGCGGCGAGCGTGTCGTGCACGAAGCCGCTCTCGCCGGCCGATGCCTCGATCCAGCCGCCGACCGGCGGGCCGTCGAGCACATGCCAGTGGAAACGGCGCGCGCCGGCCTGCCAATGGCGTTCCGCGTCCTCGCAATGGCGGCGCGCGATTTTTTCGAGATGCGGCTTCGGCAGCGGGATCAGCCGTCCCGAACGGCGATAGCCGGCCGAAAGCCCGGTCGCCGCTTCGAGCGTGGCGATCTCGTCTTCGAGCGAGACCAGCGCATCGAATTGGAACTGCTTCTTCTCCGACCAGCGATCCGGCATATGCGGCATCAGCGCGCCGAGCAGGCCGCCGCTCGCCCCTCCGCCCAATTGGCCGGCATCGGCGATAAGGGTGGCTATGCCGCGGCGCTCGGCATGAACCGCCGCCCAGAGACCCATGATGCCGCCGCCGACGATCAGCAATTCGTAGGATGATTGACCTGAGACCGGCCGAGGATTATCGGCTTTTTCCATGACAGACGTGAACCCCGATCAGATTGGCGCGGGCGCGCCGCAGCCGCTCGAATGGCGCGACGGCGATATGCCTTATTCCACCGCCTTTGGCGATCATTTTTATTGCCAGACCGACGGCCGGCTGGAATGCGGCCATGTCTTCCTCGCCGGCAACGGCCTACCGGAGCGCTGGAACGGCCGGCAGGAATTCGTGATCGGCGAGCTCGGCTTCGGCACCGGCCTGAACTTCGCCGAGACCTGGCGGCAATGGAAGCAGCATCGCGCTGACGGCCAGCATCTGCATTTCATCTCCTTCGAACTCCACCCGATGCGCGTCGACGAGATCGGCCGGGCGCTCTCGCACTGGCCGGAGATCGATGCCGAACGCGAGGCCCTGACGGCGGCCTGGCCGCAAACGCCTGCCAATACCGTCTCCCTCGACCTCGACGATCAGACGAGGCTCAGCGTCGTCTGCGGCGCAGCGCTCGACGGCGTAACAGCGGCAAAGCCCGGCTTCGACGCCTGGTATCTCGATGGCTTCGCTCCGTCGCGCAATGGCGACATGTGGTCTGAAGAACTGATGCGGCGCGTCCACGAAAAAACCACGAGCGGCGGCACCTTCGCCACCTATGCCGCGGCCGGCTTCGTGCGCCGCAACCTCATCGCGGCAGGTTTCGCCGTCGAACGCCGCCAGGGCTTCGCCGGCAAACGCGAAATGCTCTGCGGCATCACGGCGCCCGGCAAATAAGCATTCCGGATTCGATCGCCAATATTGCCAACAGTTACCGCTTTGCCGATGATCTCCGAAAAGGAATGGATATGGCAAACAACGCGAACTCTGGCCCGCAACTCCAAAACCACATGGACGAACGTGTGAAATCGGAACGGGAAAAACGACTGATGACGCTCGATCTGGCAATCGGCCGGGGGATCGCCGACGCGGAAGCGGGCCGCCTCAAGCCTATCGGCGATGTCGCAGCGCGCCTGACGGCCAGATACGACGACCGTTCGTGATCGTCCTGTCCCGCAAAGACCCGCAACTCGGTAGCATTGCTGGTTTCCGCCTATAACTAATCTTATCGCGAAGATTGCATTCGGCGTCGGGACCGTCTATCGACGGGTGGAACTCAAAAGGCCCGACATACCGACATGGAGAATATCGTTCCAAAGACTGTCCGACGACGCTGAAGCTCTCAAGCTTCCGCGAACCTTTAGTCATGCAGTCAAAGGGAATGGTCCATGTCCGTGAAATCGGCAGCGCTCGCCGCGCTCGCATCCGCATATAAACTGAACGGCCTTGAAGCCGCTCCTTCCGTCGTCCGGTCAACGAAGCCGGAATTCGGTGACCTCCAGTGCAACGATATGATGCCGCTCGCCAAGGCAGCCGGGAAGAACGCGCGCGAGTTGGCCGCCTCCGTCGCCACAGCGGCGCACCATGACGTCTTCGAAGACGTGTCCGTCGCAGGTCCTGGCTTCCTGAATTTCCGGTTGTCGAACGAGACCATTGCCGCGGAGGCGACAGCTATGCTGGGAGATCCCACGCTAAGCGTCGGGAAAGAGTCCCCCGTCCGCACCGTCATCGACTTCGGCGGCCCCAACGTCGCGAAAGCCCTGCATGTCGGCCACCTCCGGTCATTCGTCATCGGTGAGAGTCTCCGGCGCATCTTGGCCGAGATCGGACACGACGTGATCTCGGACATTCACCTCGGCGACTGGGGTCTGCAGATGGGCAAGCTCTTGCACGGCGCTGCTATCGCCTCCGGCTGGCGGCACGGAGATCCCATGCCTTTCATCAAAGACTTCTCTTTCGACGAAATGTCGGTCGAGGAGCTCGGGATACTCTACAAGTCCGGCAATGCGGCGAGCGAGGACGATACCGCGCTTGCGGTTGCCCGGTCACTTACGAACCTGCTCCAGGACGGCCACCCCATCCTCACGGCCGCATGGAAGCGGATGCGGGAGATCTCCCTCGAGGCAGTGTCAGCCACCGCCGGACAGCTGGGGGCGCATTTCGACTTATTTTTCGGCGAAAGCGACGCCCACTCCGAGGTCGCCCCTATGCTTGACGACCTCGTGTCACGCGGGCTTGCCCGGGAGAGCGACGGAGCGCTGATCATCGACGTCTCCGGCGAGGGACTACCTGACAACGTCCCGCCGCTTTTACTGCGGAAGAGCGATGGTGCCGCGCTATACAGCACCACGGATCTGGCGACGCTGCGGCGGCGGGTGCGGGACATCGGTGCGCAACGGATCATCTACTGCACCGACGATCGCCAAGCGCTCCACATCGGGAGCGTTTTCTCGGCTGCGCGCTCGGCAGGATATGCCCACGGTGTTGAGCTGCGGCATGCAACTTTCGGCACCGTCCGGGGATGGAATGGGAAGCCGTTTAAGACCCGGGACGGCTCCACGGCGTCGCTCAGCGACATGATCGAGCTGGCGCTTGCGAAGGCCGCCGAGAAAGTGAAGGATAGGGATTCGGCGACTGCGGTTGGCCTCGGTGCACTGAAGTTCGCCGACCTCTCCACCCCAAGGAAGACCGGATACGTCTTCGATATCGACAAGATGACCTCTTTCGAGGGACGAACGGGACCGTATCTGCAGTACGCCTACGCGAGAATCTGTTCGATCCTTAACAAGGCAGCCTCGGCAGGCATCGTTCCGGGCGTCACGGTCTCTGTCAGCCATCCGTCAGAACGGGCGGTGCTGGTCGAATGCCTCTGGTATCCGCATTCGCTGTCCGAAGCCGCCCGGCAGCTTGAACCGTTCGAGATCGCCGAACGGGCATATCAAGTGGCGGACACCTTCAATCGCTTCTACGCGGACTGCGCAGTGCTGAATGGAGAAGATCCACCCGGACGTCTCGCCACCTGCAAGCTGGTAGCGCAAGTGATCGGCAAGTGTCTTGAGCTTCTCGGAATGGAAACAGTGCGAAGGATGTGACCCTTTCCTTTTGCACCGATGTTTCTTATCAGGTGGAGGCATCCGACGCAGCGGTCGAATGGTTTACATCCACGAGAAATCGGATCTGAAAGCCGGTAGCAGCTTCCAATTGCGCAAAGATCAATAGCTGCTACGCCCCGGCTGCTGCTCGTCCTTGCCGAGCCATTGCCGGATCTTCTCTTCCAGCAGTTCCGGGCTGATCGGCTTCGACATATAGTCGTCCATACCGGCATCGAGGCAGAGCTCGCGGTCGCTTTCGAGTGCATGGGCGGTGACGCCGATGATCGGCACGCGGTGGCCCTGCCCCTTTTCCCGTTCGCGGATCGTCTGGGTCGCCTGATGGCCGTTCATGACCGGCATCGACACGTCCATCATGATGATCCGCGGCGTGTGCCGCTCCCAGGCGGCGACCGCTTCCTCGCCATTTTCGACGACGAGGAAGGAAAGGCCGGTTCCCTGCAGGATCTGCGTGAAGACGATCTGGTTGACCTCGTTGTCCTCGGCGACGAGCACATCGACGAATTCGGCAGCCCGCTGCGGCGGCACCGGCGCAGGCGCCGGGACAGGCGCGGCCGCCTCCGCCTGCAGCCGGGCGATCTCGGCCTCTGAAGCCTGCTTGACGCGGCTGGCGCGCACCACTTCGACGACGGTGTTGCGCAGCACGTTGGCGCGCGCCGGCTTCATCAGATGCGCGTGGCCGTTCAGCGCCGCGAATTCCTTTTCCGTGCCCGAAATATCCATCGACGTCAGGAAGATGATCGGCAGATCGCCGAAGCGGCGATCGGCGCGCAGCCGGCGCGCGACATCGGCGCCGTTCATATCGGGCATGTGATAGTCGAGCACGACGGCATCGACGCTGACGCCGAGTTCGGCCGCCGCTTCCAGGATCGCAAGGCCGGTGCCGCCGCCTTCGGCGGCGACGCCGTCGAAGCCCCAGAGCGACAGCTGCTCGGTCAGGATGCGCCGGTTGACGTCATTGTCGTCGACGACGAGGATGCGCGCGCCCTGCACGTTGATCGGCAGCGGCTTCGGCTCGAGACGGGCGGCCGCCACCGCAAACGGCAGGTTGACGGTGAAGACCGAGCCCTTGCCCCATTCGCTCTCGACATTGAGATAGCCGCCGAAGAGGTCGACGAGGCCGGCGGTGATCGCAAGCCCGAGACCCGTTCCCTCATGCCGACGGGTCGAAGAGGCGTCGACCTGCGAGAACTTGTCGAACACCGATTCGAGCTTTTCGGCCGGGATGCCGATCCCGGTATCCTCGATGCGGATGCTCGCCATGATCTCGCCGCCGCCGGCCGCCTGGAAGCCGACATCGACGAAGACATGGCCGCGCTCGGTGAATTTGACGGCGTTGCCGACGAGATTCGTGACGATCTGGCGGAAACGCCCGGCGTCGCCGATCACGGCAGCCGGCAGATCGGGGGCCGCCCGCACCAGCAATTCGATGTTCTTCTCGGCGGCATGCGAGGAGAGGAGCGTGGCCACATCCTCCACCGCTTCGGTGATGTCGAAGGCGGCTCTGCGCAGCTTCATCTGCCCGGCGTCGATCTTCGAGAAGTCGAGGATGTCGTTGATGATCGTCAGCAGCGCATTGCCTGACTTGACGATGATGTCGACGAAGGTCTTCTGGCGTGTGTCGAGATTGCTCTTGGCCAGCAGCTCCGCCATCCCGAGCACGCCGTTCATCGGCGTGCGGATCTCGTGGCTCATATTGGCGAGGAATTCGGATTTGGCGCGGTCGGCGGCTTCGGCGCGCGACAGAAGCTGGCGCAGTTCCTCCTCGCGGCTCTTCAGATCGGTGACATCGGTGAACAGCGCCACCCAATGCTGCCCCTCGCTGACCGTCGCATCCATGTTCACCCAGCGCTCGCCGCCGACATGGAAAACGGTGGAGATCGGCTGCCTCGCCGCTATATTGGCGCGCCACTCCTGCAGGATATCGTCCGCCGCATTGTGAAAATCGCCGCGCGCCGCGCAGAATTCGAACATGCCGAGCCAGCCCTGCCCGGCCGCGATGTAGGAGGCCGGAATCTGCAGGATATCGGCCATCGCCTCGTTGGACATCTTGATGATGCCGTCCTGAACGATGGCAAGCCCCTGTGACATCGCATGCGTGGCATCGCGCATCATTTCACCGACCCGCTCCAGCGCGGCGCGGGTCTCGTGAATTTCCTTTTCCCGCTCGCGCACCGCCGAAATATCGGCGTAGGTCAGCAGAATGCGGTCGTTGGAGATGCGCCGGCTGTCGAAGATGACGGATTTTCCGCCCGCCCAGCCGAGTTCGATCGGCTCCGGCTCGTCGGTTTCGAACAGGTGTTTGCGGAAGGCGTAGATCTCTTCCGGCGTCTGCGTGCCGTCGTAGCGGCCGAGTTCCTCATTGCGGCGAATGACGTCGATGAAAGGGCGGCCGTCGAAGCGGTCGTCGAGCGGCAGCTCCCAGATGCTGTAGAATTCGTCGTTGACGGAAAGAATCCGGTGGTCGTTATCGAGGATCAGCACGCCGATCGGCAGCAAGCGCAGGATGCTCTCGATATCTCGATGCAGCACTTCTTCCTGCTTCTTCGCCTCGATCAGTGCCTTCTCGCGCTCCTTGAGCGGCGAAATGTCGGAAAAGGAGCCGACGACATAGGTCCGCCCATCCGCGGTGATCACGCGGTTGACGCGCGAAATGACGGGATAGACGTGGCCGCCTGTGCTCGGCATCTCGCTCTCGAGCTCCACCGAAATGCCGTCCCGGAGCGCCAGCAGGTTTTCCTGGTAGATCGGCTCGGCATCTTCCGGCCCGAACATCTCGTGTTCGGTCATTCCCAGATACTCCGAGCGGCCGCGGCCGCTGAAGGTCTCGTAATATTTGTTGGCATAGATCAGGCGATGCTGGTCATCGCGTACGAAGACGGCAACCGGCAGATCCTCCAGCACGGTGCGCAGCGCGTCGAGTTCGTTGACGCTGTCGCCCCAGGCCGAATCGCCGGCGGGCGCAGGAGGTGCGCCCTTGCGGTGGGCGGCGTTGACAACCAGCGGGCGGCCGTCCGCGGCGAAGATGCCGATCGGATGATCGAGCTTTTCCAGCGCCTCGCGCACCTGGGCAAGATCGGCGGCAGGCCCGAAATCGTTTACAGTCTGAGAGCTGCCGCCAATCTCCCTCTTGCCGGCGGGGCGGCGCTCCCGGGCTTCGAAGATGCCGAGCACATAGATGCGCTCCGGTGACGGCGAGAAGCTTTCGATCTGAATGCGCTCATGCTGAAGGTTCGCCGCGTCGAAGCAGATGGCGTTCTCCTCGCTGCCGAACACCAGCGCGCGGCGCTCCTTATCCTCGCGATCCTCCTCCTCGGGGCGGTCGAAGAGTTCGCGGCTGCGCCTGCCGATGAAATCGGAAATCTCGCGGCCCAGGAAGTCCGCATAGGCCTCGTTGACGGCGACATAGCGCAACTCGCTGTTCTTGACATAGGCCGGGGTGTCCAGATCGGCGATCCGGCGGCAAGCCAATTCCAGTATGTCCCCGGCTGATTTCAAGAAATTGTCGCTCCCGCAATGAATGAAATATCAACGACAAAGATTATAACGCCAAGGCTTTTAACAAGGTTTTAACCATAAATTTCAGCAGGGCATTTTTACAGGCCGGCCCGTCGAGTTGAACGTGCCTCCCATTGGCGGCACGAGACGGACAGACCGCCGTCGCCAACGTCAGTCCCACGAACTGAATCACTCGTCCTGCCATGCCGCGATCCGTTGAAATCATGACAAAAATTTAATGCTGAGGACGCTTGGACAGCCATCGCGCCGCCGTGATCCGGGCGGAGTCTGAACACGGCTTTATGGAAGCCAGTTTAGATCAAGGAAAATAGCATGTCCGTTTTTCATAAGACCATGGCGACGGGCCTGATCGCGCTGACCTTTGCCGGCGCCTCGCTCGCCACTGCCACCACCGCCGATGCCCGTCCACGCGATGCCTTCTGGGGCGGCCTCGCCGCCGGCGTCGTCGGCGGCGCACTGCTGTCCGAGGCCGCCCGCCCGGCCTATCCCGCCTACCCTTATTATCGCCCTTATCCGGTCTACCGGACCTATTATCGGCCATCTTACTGCCACCTCGAATGGCGGCACGACGATTGGGGCAACCCCTACCGCGTCAAAGTCTGCCCGGAATAGTTGAAAGCGCCATCCGGCGCCGCTTGACCTCCCGGCGGCGCCGGTCCAATCCTCCCATAGAGGGAGGATCAGCATGCCGGAACCGCTCAAGAATCTGCTGCATCAGGCGCTGGTCGGCGACATGGCCGATCGTATCGCCGCCCATGCGCCCGCCTTCGACAGGGATCGTTTCGCAGCGCTGGCAACCCGCGGTCTTGATGCGCTGGAGCTGATGGAACGCGCGGCGCTGATCCGGGACGCGCTGTTTGCCACGCTGCCCGAAGATTTCCCGCAAGCCGCGGCCATCCTGAAGGCGAGCCTGCCTGCCTCAGGCAGGCTTGGTCTATCAGGGTGGATGCTGCTGCCGGTCAACCAGTTCATCGCCGCCCGCGGCCCCGATCATTTCGAGCTCGGCCTCGATCTGCTGAAGGCGCTGACGCCGCATTTCACCGCCGAATACGGCATCCGCCCCTTTATTCATCGTGAGCAGCAACGGGCGCTCGCTATCATTTCCGGCTGGCTCAGTGATCCCGACCGGCATGTGCGCCGGCTGGCGAGCGAGGGAACGCGGCCGCGCCTGCCCTGGGCCATGCGCCTGCCGCAACTTGTGAAAGACCCGGCGCCGATCCTGCCGATCCTGACCGCGCTGATGGACGACCCCGAGGACTATGTCCGCCGCTCCGTCGCCAACAGCCTGAATGACATCGCCAAGGATCATCCGGATCTGGTCGCCGCCTTCATCGCCGGCCATATCGAAGGCGCTTCTGAAGACCGCCGCCGGCTGTTGAAACATGCCTCGCGGACGCTTCTGAAGAAAGGCCACGCGCAGGCGCTCGCCAATTTCGGTTTTGGCGCGGCCGCATCGCTTGCATGCGAACTGCGGCTTCAGCATGCGGAGGTCATGTTCGGCGAAGGGCTGGATTTCCAGATCCGTGTGACGAATGCCGGCGAGACCGCGCAATCGCTGATGATCGACTACGCCATCCACCACATGAAAAGTGACGGCTCGCTCTCGCCCAAGGTCTTCAAGTTCAAGACGATTGCTCTTGCGCCCGGGCAAAGCCAGTCGATCGAACGGCGCCATGCCATGCGGCCGATCACGACGCGGCGTTACTACCCCGGCGAACACCGCATCGCCATCCTCGTCAACGGCGCGGAAATCGCATCGGAAAGCTTCCTTCTCACCATGCATTCGTCTGACCCTGGCTGAGGCTTTTTGTGCACTGCACTTGACTTTGTGAGTGAACTGGGCCACATGCAGCTCAGCTTTCACCCTTCCGGCCGCCGCGTGAGCGTGCCCCTGCTCAAAAATACGGACGCAGGAAGAAGGGACAAAAGCGCATTTCGATAGAGGCCGCACTCCCATCCGCGGCCAGAAGCGCTGGAAAGCTTTTTCCAACTCACAAGTTCCCACTTCACGCGGGGTTCTTGACGCCAGAATGAAACCGGATCGCATGGTGCGTTCCGGCCATAGTCGTTGTGGCGCCCCGAAAGGTTATGCCTTGACTAATTTTGAATCGCTTGGTGTCTCCAAGCCGATCGTCGCCACCTTGTTCCAGCTCGGCATCGAAACGCCGACGCCGATCCAGGAACAGGCCATCCCACTCCTGCTCGAAGGCCGCGACCTGATCGGCCTCGCCCAGACCGGCACCGGCAAGACCGCCGCCTTCGGCCTGCCGCTCATTGAAAAGCTGCTCGCCGACGAGCGTCGCCCCGACAACCGCACGACACGGACGCTGATCCTGGCGCCGACCCGCGAGCTGGTGAACCAGATCGCCGACAACCTGAAGAAGTTCATCCGCAAGTCGCATCTGCGCGTCAACGTCGTCGTCGGCGGTGTCTCGATCAACAAGCAGCAGTTGCAGCTCGAGAAGGGCACCGATGTCCTGGTCGCCACCCCCGGCCGCCTGCTCGATCTCGTCAATCGCCGCGCCATCACCCTGACCACCGTGCGCTATCTCGTGCTCGATGAGGCCGACCAGATGCTCGATCTCGGCTTCGTGCACGATCTGCGCAAGATCGCCAAGCTGGTGCCGAAGAAGCGCCAGACCATGCTGTTTTCGGCGACCATGCCGAAGATGATTGCCGATCTCGCCGGCGAATACCTCGTCGATCCGGTCAAGGTCGAAGTCACGCCGCCCGGCAAGGCTGCCGACAAGGTCGAGCAGTATGTCCATTTCGTCGCCGGCAAGAACGACAAGACCGAACTGCTGCGCAAGTCGCTGACCGAAAACCCCGACGGCCGCGCCATCGTCTTCCTGCGCACCAAGCACGGTGCGGAGAAGCTGATGAAGCATCTCGACAATATCGGCTACTCCGTCGCCTCGATCCACGGCAACAAGAGCCAGGGCCAGCGCGAGCGGGCGCTGAAGGCCTTCCGTGACGGCAGCATCAAGACGCTGATCGCCACCGACGTTGCCGCCCGCGGCATCGACATCCCGGCCGTCAGCCACGTCTATAACTACGACCTGCCCGAAGTGCCCGACGCCTATGTCCATCGCATCGGCCGCACGGCGCGCGCCGGCCGCGACGGCATCGCAATCGCCTTCTGCGCCCCCGACGAAGCCAAGCTGCTGCGTGACATCGAGCGCCTGATGGGCATCGACATCGCAGTCGCAAGCGGCGAAGCGCCGGCCAATATCAGCAGCAGCGGCCCCCGCCGCGGCAACGGCAATGGCAACAACCGCAACCGCGGTGGTGGCCAAGGCCAGGGTCGCGAAGCTCAGGGTCGCGGTGAAGGCCGTGGCGATCAGAACCTCTCCCAGCATCGCGGCAGCCGTCAGGAGCGCCGTCCGCGTCCCGAGCGCACAAGCCGCAACGAGGATTTCCGCGGCCAGCGCCGCGGTGAAGCCACCCCCAATCTCGGCCCCGACAACGATCTGGTCTCGACCTCCGACTTCCGCCCCTCGGCAAAGCCGCAGCGTCCTGCCCATGGCGGCCCCAATGGCCATCATGCCAATGGCGAGCCGAGCGGTCATCACCGCGGCAACGGCCGCCATGCCCACGGCCGCCCGGCCCGCAAGCATGGCGAAGACCGCGGCCCGCAGCAGGCCCAGGGCGGCGAACCCCGCCGCGAGGGCAATGGCGGCAACCGCCGCGGCGGCTCCGGCTCCCGCAATGGCGGCCAGCGCCGCGAACGCGCCTGAGCATTGATTGCACCAAAGGAAAAAGGCCGGGTCGAACCGGCCTTTTTTCGTTCAAGCATGTCGCAGCCCTCGGCCTAGGCTCTGGCCGGCACCTGCGGAACGACCCTGCGGTTTGTCAGATAGACACCGACGACCACGATCACTGTGCCCAGAATCAACGGCACGGTCAGCGGTTCTCCAAAAGCGATGAGGGCTTCGAAAGCGACGGCTGGCGGCATCAGATAGATCAGCGAGGCGGCGCGGGAGACCTGACCGCGGCGGATCAGATAAAGCAGCAGCCCGACGCCGCCCATCGAAAGACCGAAGACCGACCAGACGAGCGCGGCAAAGGCCTGCGTTGTGCCATCGAAATGCTGATGCTCGAAGATCAGCGACAGCGGCAGGGTGAGCAGCAGCGCCCCGACATATTGCAGCGTCGCTATCGACCTGAGATCGCCGGATTGCAGGTGTTTCTTCTGATAGAGCGTGCCGTAGGTGACCGAGCCCATGGCGATGAGGTTGATCGCCAGCGGCAGGGCGGCATGCGTGAGATCCGATGTCGCCGGATCGAGCAGTTTCGGCGAAATGGCGATGGCAATGCCGATGAAGCCGAAAAAAAGGCCGAGCTTCTGTGTCTGCTGCAACCGCTCGCCGACCAGAAAGGGAGCGGCCATCGCCGTCAACAACGGCTGCAGCGCCGCGATGATGCCCGATATGCCGGCCGGCACGCCATTGGCGATCGCCCACCACAGGCCGGCGAGATAAAAACCGTGCAGGAAGAACCCGGAATAGACCGCCCGTAGCGTCGTCGCCCGGCTTTTCGGCCATTGCGCCCCGGTCACCAGGCAAAAGCCCAGAAACGCCAGGGCCGATAGCGCATAACGTATCGAAAGAAAGGTGAAGGGCTCGGAATGCACCGCCGCATATTTCGCCACCACCCAGCCCGTGGACCAGAGCAGAACGAAAACGGCGGGGGCAAAGCGGTCGAGGGACATGAGGCTGCTCGGCAGAAAAGGATTCGCCCGTGCTGATAGCTGCACCGGGCGGTCACAGTCAAAGGCGAAGCGTTGATGCTTATTTGAAATTTCGCTGATGATAACCCCACTCTCCATCATCCTCGGCCTTGAGCCGAGGATCCATGCCACGACTCCGGAGGATGCTGTATGGATGCTCGGCTCAAGGCCGAGCATGACGGAGAGTGGGAGGGCACAAAGAGCTATTCACGGCACAGAGCCGGCCCTGGAATACCATCCACCAACTGAACCAAACAGTGCCGGCACCTCGGTAGAACTGACTTGATGAGGGGACAAGCGGGAAGGCTGTGCCCCCACAAACCTGCAGAACGAAAAACCATCACCTGCTCATATTTTACGCAGTCTCTGGCGGACGACCATCCGCCACGCCGCTTCCAACCCCCAATTCCCCCAGTTTCCCGCAACGCAAAATCTTTTCCTCGAACTGCGCATGGTTCTTGCATTGCAATTTGCGTTGTATTCAAATGAACAAAAAAGGGGAGCACGCACCTTTGGCATTTGATGAAATGATTACCGGGGATGAAAGTCCTCGCCCGCCTTATGAAAAATATTTTGAGTGGTACAACAGCCAAGACCGGTCGCATCTGATTGCCAAGTCCCGCGATGCGGAAAACATCTTCCGGAAGACCGGCATCACCTTCGCGGTCTACGGCCATGCCGATAGCTCCGAAAAGCTGATCCCCTTCGACATCATTCCGCGCATCATTTCCGCCCGCGAATGGCGCAAGCTTGCTCAGGGCATCGAGCAGCGGGTGATCGCGCTCAACGCCTTCTTGGACGATATCTACCACAAGCAGGAGATCATCCGCGCCGGCCGTGTCCCGCGCGAGCTGATCGAAAACAATGTCGCCTTTCTGTCCGAGATGATCGGCTTCCGCCCGCCCGGCGGCGTCTACACCCATATCGTCGGCACCGATATCGTGCGCACCGGCGAGGACCAGTTCTACGTGCTGGAGGACAACGCCCGCACGCCGTCCGGCGTCAGCTACATGCTGGAAAACCGGGAAACCATGATGCAGATGTTCCCGGAACTCTTCCATGAGAACAAGGTGCAGCGCGTCGAGGACTATCCCTATCTGCTGCGCCAGAGCCTTGCGTCGCTCGCCCCTCCCGGCTGCACCGGCAAGCCGCGCGTCGCGGTGCTGACCCCCGGCATCTACAATTCGGCCTATTACGAACATTCCTTCCTCGCCGACATGATGGGCGTCGAACTGGTCGAAGGCTCGGATCTGCGCGTCATCGACGGCAAGGTAAAGATGCGGACGACCCGCGGTTACGAGGCGATTGACGTGCTCTACCGCCGCGTCGACGACGACTTCCTCGATCCGCTGACCTTCCGTGCCGATTCGGCGCTCGGCATTCCGGGCATCATGGATGTCTACCGCTCCGGCAACATCACTATCGCCAATGCGCCGGGCACCGGCATTTGCGACGACAAGGCGATCTATTCCTATATGCCGGAAATCGTCGAATTCTACACCGGCAGCAAGGCGCTGCTCGAAAACGTACCGACCTGGCGCTGTTCGGAAGCATCAAGCCTGAAATACGTGCTGGAGCATCTGGAAGAGCTGGTCGTCAAGGAAGTGCACGGCTCGGGCGGCTACGGCATGCTTGTGGGACCGACGGCCTCGAAGAAGGAGCGCGCCGATTTCGCCGAGAAGCTGAAGGCCAAGCCGAACAATTATATCGCCCAGCCGACGCTGTCGCTCTCCACCGTGCCGATCCTCGTCAACAAAGGCATTGCGCCGCGCCATGTCGACCTGCGCCCCTATGTGCTCGTGTCCGACAAGGTTCAGATCATTCCGGGCGGGCTCACCCGCGTAGCGCTGAAGCAGGGCTCGCTGGTGGTCAATTCCAGCCAGGGCGGCGGCACCAAAGACACCTGGGTATTGGAGGACTGATGCTCGGAAGAACTGCAAACGGCCTCTACTGGATGTTCCGTTACATCGAGCGCGCCGAAAATATCGCCCGCCTGGTCGATGCGGGGCTGCGCATGTCGCTGACCCGCAGCAGCGCCGGCGACGACAATTGGGATGGGGTGCTGCAAAGTGCCGGCGTGCGTGAGGCTTATGACGAGGGCCACGCGAAGCTGACGAATGCCGATGCGATCGACTATCTGCTGCGCGATCGCGCCAACCCGTCGAGCGTCATGTCCTGCATCGAGTCCGGCCGCAACAATGCCCGCATGGTGCGCACCGCGCTGACGCGGGAGACCTGGGAAGCGACCAACGAATGCTGGATCGAGCTGAAAGCGCTGCTCGAAAAGCGCGTGAAGGCGGCCGACCTGCCTGAGGTGATCGACGTCATCAAACGCCGCGCCGGCCTCATCCGCGGCGCCTTCCACGGCTCGACGCTGCGCAACGAACTCTATAATTTCGCCCGCATCGGCACCTTCATTGAGCGGGCCGACAATACCAGCCGCATCCTCGATGTGAAATATTATGTGCTGCTGCCCTCGGTTTCGGCGGTCGGCTCCTCGCTCGACAATGTCCAGTGGGAATCGATCCTCCGCTCGGTCTCGGCGCACCGCGCCTATAGCTGGGCCTATGACGGCGAATACCGGGCGATGAACATCGCCGACTTCCTGACGCTGAATGTGCAGATGCCGCGTTCGCTTGCCTATTGCTACGAGAAGATCGTTAGCAATCTCGGCTATCTCGCCCAGGATTACGAGGCGCGCCTACCTGCCCACGATACCGCCGATGCGATCCGCACCACGCTGCAGACGCGGGCGATCCGGGACATCATGGATCAGGGACTGCACGAATTCCTGGAGGATTTCGTCTCGCGCAACAACCAGCTCGGCGCGGAGATTTCCGACGGCTACCGGTTCTACGTTTAAGCGGATCAGAACATGAGACTGAAAATCAGCCACCTCACCGAATACCGCTACGACGAACCGGCGCAGTTCTCGCTACAGCGGCTCAGGCTGACACCGCCGACATCAGCTGCCCAGAAGGTGCTCGGCTGGTCGCTGAATGTCGAGGGCGCCACGCCCGAGGTGGAATATGACGACCAGTACGGCAATCACGTCAATCTGGTCTCGCTGGAGGGCGCGCAGCACCTGACGCGCATCCTCGCCGAAGGCGAGGTCGAGACGGCGGATAATAACGGCGTCACCGGCCCGCATACCGGCTTCTGCCCGCTTTGGCTCTTCCTGCGCGAAACTCCGCTGACCAAGGGCGGCAAGCTGGTCAAGGATCTGATCAAAGGTGTGGCTGGCGACAATGACCTTGCCCGCATGCATGCGCTGATGGAAGCAATCCACGAGACGGTCGATTATAAGCCCGGCACCAGCAACACCGCGACGACGGCCGAACAGGCGCTGGAAAAGAAGAGCGGCGTCTGCCAGGACCATGCCCACATCTTCATTGCCGCCGCCCGTGCCTTGCAGGTGCCGGCCCGTTATGTCTCGGGCTATCTGATGATGGCGGAAAAGGTCGAGCAGGCGGCGACCCATGCCTGGGCCGAAGCCCATATTCCCGGCCTCGGCTGGGTCGGCTTCGATCCCGCCAACGAGATCTGCCCCGATGCGCGTTATGTCCGCGTCGCCTCCGGCCTCTGCTACCGCGACGCCGCGCCGATTTCGGGCATGCGCATCGGCACGCCGGGAGAAACGCTGTCGGTCACCGTGAAGGTCGAGGACGGCGGCCAGATGCAAAGCCAGAGCCAGAACTGAACGGCATCAGCCGCTCGAAAAAAAATGCTCTGCCCTCCGCGGCATGCGCGCCCCAGAGTTCGACCGTTTCCTCACAAAAGCGTCAGTCCTGCTTTTCCGCTGCGCAACGGCCGTGCCGGAAGACTTCTCGGGCGGCTTCGTCGGTATCGGCAACGAAGCCCATCGCGTGCACACCGACTCGTTCCTTCCCGGGAGGATGGGCGGCACTCACCCATGCCCGCCGATAGAGATCGACAAGAGGCAGGAAGCGTTCGAAATGGCCGCCGATGATGGCCACCATCAGCGGCAGGCCGAGCGTGCCGGCGCGGACGGAGGATTCCAGCGTTCCGCCGACGCCGAGCCAGATGTCATCATCGCGACAAATGCAGAGACCTTCGGAGGCCGGAAGCGGGCAGCAGGATAAACCACGTGGATCCCGCCAGCCGGCAGGCTCCAGTCCGGCAAGAGCTTGATCAATCGACCGGCCTCGACATGCTCGCCGGCCAGGAAGTCCGGCAACACGGAAACACCGCCTCCCGCCAGCGTCGCCGTCAGGACCGCTGGCGTCGAATTGCTCATGATGCTCTGCTGCATTCGCACTGTTAGGGGGTCGAAACCGTCGCGGGTGAACCGCCAAACAAGGGGCTCCTTGAGGGCCAGGTTGGCAATGAACGGGAGAGCCACGACATCTTCCGGTCCACTCAGCGCAAGAGAGTCGGAGAGGCTGGGAGCGGCGACGAGAAACTGCCGGAACCTGCCGACGCGCCTCGTTTGATGGCTGGAATCGTCAAGCCAGCCGACACGGACGGATAGATCGATCTGGTCCGCCACCAGATCCAGGCGTGCGTCGGATAAAAGCAGTTCGACCTTGCAGGCAGGATACTTGCGGACGAAGGCTGCGGCAAGGGGCGCGATCGTGCTGGCACCATAATCGTTGGATGCTGCAATACGGAGTACACCGGTCGGCGTAGCGTTGGCCCGCGTGACTTCATCCACGGCATCTTCGGCCTCGCGGAAGATCATGACGCATCGAGCATAAAGCAGCCGTCCCGATTCCGTCGGCTCGACGCGCCGTGTCGTTCGAAAAAGCAGGCTCGTCTTCAGTTCATTCTCTAGCCGGGCCACCTGCTGGCTGACGACCGTCTTAGTAATGCCGAGCCGCTTTGCCGCCTTGGTGAACGAACCGGCGTCGACGACAGCTGTGAAATAGGCAAACCGATTGAGATTGACGGGCTCCATATCAATGGCCTCATTGTAAGCTTTAAGCACACATTCTGTAGCATATCGCCGTATTTTTCGTCCATTCAAAGCGGGCTATTCCTGAGGTGACAACATCAGGCGACTTCATCCGCCGGACCACTTCACCAATAGCCGTTACGCAAGCAACCGGTGAAGGCATCCTAGACGGCCATCGGAGACAACAATGTATTCAAGGAGAGACGTCATGAAAACAATGCTTGCAACCGGCCTTGTCGCCGCTTTCGCCCCAGCCGGCCTTGGCAACGCTGCCGGATCGAAATTGACCTGGAAGCACTTCCCCGCTGGGCAAGACGGTTTCTTCCGCGCTCCGGTGCTGCTTTCCGGTCCGAACGAAGCGCTGCTTCTCGATGGGGGCTTCAGCTATCCCGATGGTCGTGCGCTGGTCGACGCCATTAAGGCAACCGGCAAGAAGCTAATCGCGATCTACGTCAGCCAGTCAGACCCGGATTACTATTTCAGCCTCAAGCCCGTCGTTGAAGCTTTCCCGGGCACGAAGGTGCTGGCGGCCACCGACACGATTGCCGCTATCAAGGGCAATGTTGAGAAGAAGCTCGCCGCCTGGGGACCGCAGCTGAAGGAGAATGGCCCGCAGACGCTTGGCGATATCGTGATGCCGGAGGCTTTCGACGGGCAACACCTTGCGGTCGATGGCGAGACGGTGGAAATCGTAGCGGCAGACGCCGGGCTGCCCAATCGCCGCTACCTGTTCGTTCCCTCGCTCAACGCGGTCTTCGGCGGTGTCATGATCTTCTCAGGCGTGCATGTCTGGACTGCCGATACACAGGCAAAGGAGCAGCGCGCCGCTTGGGTGGCAACCCTCGACAAGATCAGCGCCCGCATGCCCTCGATAGTCGTCGCTGGTCATATGGTTCCCGGCGCGGCCACTGATGTTTCCGACGTCGAGCACACCAAGACCTACTTGCTTGCGTTCGAGGAAGAACTTGCCAAAGCTGCCGATGCTGCCGCGCTCAAGGCCGCCATGGAAGCACGCTTCCCCGGCCTCGGCATGGGTGTCGCTCTCGACATCGGCTCCAAGGTCGCCAAAGGCGAGATGAAGTGGGGCTGAGATGAGCATCGCTCCCGAAGTCGGACGGAGGACCTATGAAAGGTCCTCCGAGAAAAATAAGCGCAACATGTTAGCAACCCCCGCGAATTGACGGTGGCCTATGCTGCAGCCGGCAGCCGGTGGGGTGACACACCCGGCGGCTTCTGCGGATGACCATCGTCTAAAGCTTGTCGAAGAGCCGACATGCGGATGCGAGTGGCGCCGCCGGCGGACGGAAGCAATCAGCATACGCCATGCGGAGCGGGATAATCAGTGCTGACGCTTTACAAGCACGAGTGATCGCGAAAGAAATCGCGGAGAATGATCGAGACCTTTTCAGAATCCTCCCAGTGCGGATTATGCCCAAAACCCTCCATGAGGACCGATTGTGCTTTGGGGAGTGCGTCTTCAAGCGCCAGCCGGTGAGTTGCATCGAACAGCGCATCCTCGCTACCACCGATGCAGAGTGCGGGGGCTGTGACCTGCACCCCGGTCTCCGTCAGGTCAAGTGTGGAAAAGCAGGCAAGAATGCCATGCCAGATCTCTGCGGGGATAGCGGCTGCCTCGCGGCTAACGGCGGCGAGGAAACAAGGATCGACCGTATGCGGACAGCTGTGCCAGAGCTCGAAGAATGGATCGCCGGGATCGATCGGATCACAAAGCTCGAGAATTCCGTTCGTAACCGGGTCGTGCCGCGGAAAGGCCGGGCGCACCGAGCCGGAAATCGTGATGAGCGCGGTGACGACGTCGGGCAGGCGGGCAGTAAGGGCGATACTGATCATGGCCCCCATCGAATGGCCGATAACCGCGAAGCGCTCCATCGAGAGTGCCGTCACCAGCGCAACGATGTCGTCGGTGAAATGCGGGACGGTCAAGCCCGTCCCGACCCCCGATCCTCCATGGCCCGGCAAATCCGGGATGATAAGACGGTAGCCAGCGAGCCACGGCTCCAATAGCGAAAAGCTCCGACTTGAATCCGAATAGCCGTGTAGCAACAGAAGCGTTGGACCGGGGCTACCGGTATCGATGTATACAAGCGAGCGGCCATCGACCAAGCGTAACGTGCGCTTGCGGGTCGTCCATTCATCCTGATCTAGGATGCTCATCAAAACAGTGGTCACGGTGCAAGCTTCGCCTTCACGGCATCAAGCCCCGGCTTGCCGTCAAGGGTCGTTACGCCGTTTAGCCATGCATTGAGACGCTGCGGTTCGCTGGCGATGGCTTTCCGGCCAGCCTCTTCCGGAGCCAAACCGTCCGTCATCAGATAACCCATGCCCTTGTTTTCGAAATCGATATCGAAGGTCAGGTTTTTCAGCAGCTTTGCGACGTTGGGGCATTCCTGAAGATAGCCCTTGCGCACCTGTGTCGAAACCGTCGCTGCGCCGAAATCCGGTCCGTAGAATTTGTCGCCGCCGGTCAAATACTTGATATCAAACGCGGTGTTCATCGGGTGTGGCGCCCAGCCCTGGAAGACGATGAACGCGTTGCTCTTTATACGGCGCTGTACTTCGGCCAGCATACCCTGTTCGCTGGATTCCACGACGTCCCAGTCGGCAAGACCGAGTGCTGGATCCTTGACCGCGTCGAGCATCAACTGGTTCGAGCCAGGCTCGATGCCGTAGAGCTTCTTGTCGAACTGATCGGGGAACTTCTGCAGGTCGGCGAAATCCTTGACACCGGCGTCCCAGACGTAGGTCGGGACAACGAAGGTGTATTTCGCCCCCTTCAGGTTGGTCACGACGTTTTCAACGGAATCGTCCTCCTTGTAGGGCTTGTAGTAATTCACCATGGCGGGATCCCAATAGCCAAGAAAGACGTCGAGATCCTTGTTCTTCAAGCTCAGATAGATGACGTCGATGCCGAGCAGCGAGCTTCGCGGCTCGTATCCCAGCGCCTTCAAAAGTGTGACGCCAATGCCGGTGGTGAAGGCAAGATCATTCCAGCCGGGCTCGGCCATGCGGATCACCTTGCAGCTTTCCTGATCGCCAGCGAAAGCCGGCACGGTCACGGCACCGAGAAGTATGGAAAGCGCGCCTATTTTCAGATGCTGATTCACAATATTTCCCCTCTGTTTTGTCCATTTGGTTATAAAATTGTCCCATCGGTCAACAATTGATCTTTGCGGAAGAATTGTCAATGGTGGAGACAAGACAAACGGGTACGAGTATGAAACTGACCAAAATCAGCGCCATCCGGCGCAGGGAGTTACGACAGGCTGCCTTCGCGGTGCTGCAACAGGAAGGCATGGCAGGTGCAACCCTGGAAAAGGTGGCCACCTATGCCGGCGCTTCCAAAGGTATCGTGCTGCATTATTTCCGCAGCAAGCAGGAGCTGTTCGAGCATGCGATGCGCGAGGCGAACCTTTCGCTTAGTGTAGCGGTGCGCACCCGGCTGAAGCAGGCGACAACGCCTCGAGAGCGACTGGAGGCGATCATAGAGGGCAACTTCGAGGAGCGCTTCTTTCAGCCCTCTATCTGCCACGCGTGGCTTTCGCTTTGCGCGGAAGTGCCACGCGAGCCGCAACTCGCCCGCATCCAGAAAGTGATCCATGCCCGCATGCGTTCCAACCTGATGTCGGCGCTGGTGCATCTGCTACCACGTGCCGAATGCGAGACCGTGGCGCTGACGATTACAGCGTTGATCGACGGGCTTTGGCTGCGGGCCGGCCTGCAATCGGAAGGCCTGACGCGAGAAGTAGCCATCAACCAGACGCGCGAATACTTAAAATACCGAATCCCGGACTGAGGATCGGCGAAGCTGTACAATTTGATGTAGCGCCTGAGCCTTTTATCAATGTGCGCGGCGAGACATCTCAGCGACAATCTCGTCGCTCCAATCACGACGGCGACCCGCATCAGTGAAAACCTCAGACCGCTGCACCGCCTCGTCGGCCTTGGTGCTATGCGTAAACCCTGTAATCGTCATATGTCGAAGCCCTGTTCGGGCACAACATCAACGATCAACTGCCGATCTGCTCCAGAAAGAGCGGTCGGACCTTTGCGCAGCCATTCTTCAAGGTCTCGCTCATTGCGTCCCCGACGTTCGGCCTCACTGCAGGCTTCGCCACTCTCCCGGCGGCACACCGGTGGCAGCTTTAAAAGCTTTGGAAAAATGGCTCTGTGAACCGAAGCCGCAGGCGGAGGCAACGGCTGCAAGGCCGTTTTCCCGGTCGCGAAGAAGGCTGGCTGCCTGCTCGATCCGTCGCGCCGCCACATAGCGATGCGGCGGCATTCCGAAGCTGACGCGAAACATCTTGGCAAAATGAAAGGTACTCAAGCCGGCTTCCCGTGCCAGCCGATCGAGCGTCAGCGCCTGGTCGAGGTTGGCGTCGATGTAATCAGCAGTCCGGCGACGCACGGAGGGTGAAAGCCCTCCGCGCACGGTCTCTTGCCGCGCCTGCCGATTGTGCGATTTCAAGATACGATGAATGAGGAGTTTACAAACCGCATCGAGGGCAACACGGTCGCTCTTTTCCTGCCAATTCAGAGGCAAAACCCCTCCCCGGACAATCATCGCCATCGCCGGGTCATCACAAAACGTCAGATCCATCAGATCGATATGTCTCGGATCGATGTCAAACGATGTCAGCGCCTCATAAGCGAGGAGCTCGGGGGCAACGTAAAGATGAAACATTCTCAACGGCCCGCCGATATGCCATTGGCTTTTGTGTTCGGCCGGCAATAGGCAAAGCTTGCCTGGTGCTCCGCCCGATAGCCGCTTATCCTCGCGGATGACCCTTTCGCCGCCGTCAAGATAGATGCTCAGCGTGTGATGATCGGGGCGCTCGTAGAAGGCCTGTCCTGCGCGGTTGGTCCACTCCGCAAGCGACAGCCCCCGGTCGACCGAACCGGAGCGCTGAAGGCAGGCGCCGGATCTTGAGAGCGCTTCTTTAACTGTCAGGCGGTGTTGCTGTTCCATGATCCATCGAGGCCTCGTCTCACGAGTTTGAATGGGACGGCGCAGACGATCAATAGGACCAAAGGCAAAAAACCCAAGAATATACAAAGCCTCGAGGGTGCGCGGCATAGACCTGGTTGTTCGGCGCGGTATCGATCCTCCCATTGTCGCTGACGGAGTGAAAGACCATGACCGGCCTCTGCTATGCCTTAACCGTCCTAATCTGGGGCACCACCTGGATCGCCATAAAAAACCAGCTTGGGGTCGTTCCGATTGAAGCATCGATCGCCTACCGCTTCGCCCTCGCCGGCGTGATATTATTTGTAGGCCTCAAGGTCGCGAAGAGGCTTCAGCCCATTCCCTTGCGTCACCATCCCTACGTGTTCCTCCAGGCGATCTGTCTCTTTTCCTGTAATTTTCTTTGCTTCTATATCGCCGAGACCTTGGTGCCGAGCGGCATTGTTTCGGTGATCTTCTCAGCGGCGACAATCTTCAATCTTGCCAATGGCATGGTCGCATTTGGTCAGAGGCCGGCGGCGCGCATTCTGGTCGGCGCGGCCTTCGGTGTTGCCGGCATTGTCTGCCTTTTTTGGAACGAGGCTGCCGCCGCCGCATTCGACCGCAATGTGGCGATCGGCGTGATGCTTGCCCTCCTCGGGACATGGTTCTTTTCGGTTGGCAACCTCGTGTCTGTGCGCAACAGGAAGCACGGACTATCGGTGACCTCGGTAAACGCATACGGCATGCTCTACGGTGCCGGAATCGTCTCGGCATTCGCCGCCGTTCGAGGTGTCGAATTTACCTTTGATCCTTCAGCATCCTATGTCGCCTCTCTCTTTTATCTCGCGATTTTCGGCTCGGTGATTGGTTTTACCACCTACCTCACCGTCGTTAACCGACTGGGAGCGGAGAAAGCCGCTTATATGACGGTCCTCTTTCCCATCGTTGCCCTGACGATTTCGATGTTTTTCGAAGATTATCAGCTCGGTCCGTTGGCAGCCCTCGGGCTCTGCGCCGTGCTGGTTGGAAACGTACTGGTTTTTTCCCGAGTGCCTCGTCTGGCCGTTTTTAACCGGCGCTTTCGACCCTGACGTCAGAGGGAATTCCGGCGGATTAGCCTTTCGGTCGCGCCGTTTCCCTTTTGGGCGTGGCGACGTCGTCGATCAGTTCGACCATCCGGTCGATCTTGCGGAAGCGTTCGACGCTGAGCTCGCCCAGCCGCAGCGCCGAGGGAGAAAGGCCGGCATAGGCGGAATAGATTCTGGATTCCAGTGACCTTGTCGGCTGGGAGTCGCTGCGAGTGTTACGGCAAAAGCGGCATTTGGCAGGGCTCGACATTGGCGACGGCTCCTTGCCTCTGTCCTTTCTCGGCATGCGACAAAATCGCGCAATACCCGCTTGACTTCCGCGAAGGCAAGGGCTCATATTCCTCCTGCGAAACTAAATTGCCTGAAAGGCAAAATTCGTTCGAGGAGGGAATGGATGGTATCGCATAGCGAAGGTGCCGAGATGCACCTCGCGCGGCGCATCGACCAGATGCATGCGCGCGACCGGGCAGGCCTTATCATATTCGTGGTCGTGCTCTGGTGCACGATGCTTTTTGCACTTTTGAACGTGTGGCCGTTCATTCCCGTGCCGGCCATTCGCATCATTCTGACCGTCTTCTGCGGGCTGGTGCTGCTCTTCAACACGGCGGCGATCGTCGCCATGCTGCGGCACTATGTCGAGGACAAGGAATTCATTTACGGCCTCGACCTCAAGCATCTCGACGAGATGCGGGCCCGCCGGCGCGGAGGCGAACGTCATGGCCTATAAGCCCCCGGAACAAAGCCTCGGCGCGCAGATCTTCGACGTGCTCACACTTCTGGCGCTGACCGTCGGCGCCCTTTACATCCCGCTCTATCTCGGCCTGGCGGGGGCGGCCAAGACGCCGGCCCCGATCGCAAACCCGACCTGGGAAGCACTCGGCCAGAACCCCGGCGAACAGGCCCAATGGGCCGCGCTTGGATATAGCGATCCGGCCGCCGTCAACGACATGATTACCGCCCGCTTCGACTATTCATTCAGCTGGTCGGCCCTCGTCGTCATGGCAGTCCTCGTCATCGGCTACTTCATTCTCGTCGTCAGGCTCTCCGACAGAGAGTACCGCGACGTGATCGAAGAGCGTTTCGGCCCGAAAGAGAAATAGGCGACGATATGGATATCTGGAACATCCTGGAATACGCCGCATGGGCGCTCTCGGCACTCTTCGCCGTCTTGATGCTTTACGATATGGGGCGCATCGACACCACCTATGACAACGCTCTGCTGACCTCATCCCGCGAAGGCGAGATCGAGGCCGCCGCCGAGCGGCACGTGATCTGAGGGGCCACGGCAATGTCGAACAGCAATGTGAAAGCCGGGCAGCCGGAAAGACTGCAGCTTCTGCGCGTTCTTGGCCCCGCCCATATCTGGGCGCTTGGCGTCGGCATCGTTCTCGTCGGCGAATACATGGGCTGGAATTTCTCGGTGGGCAAGGGCGGCATGATCGCCGGCCTCGTCGCCTGCTGGGTTGCCGGCCTGCTCTACACCTGCGTCGCCATGATCGATTCCGAGGTAACCTCGACGGTTGCGGCCGCCGGTGGCCAATATGCGCAGGCCAAACACATTGTCGGCCCGCTGATGGCCTTCAATGTGGGCCTGTTTCTGGTTATGGCCTACACGATGCTGGAGGCCGGCAACGCGATCACGATCGGCTTCCTGCTCGATACCGTCGCTGGATTGCAGGGCCACAGCGGCCTCAATCAGCAGCCCTTTATCGTGCTCTCGATCATGTTCCTTGCCTGGCTGAATTACCGCGGCGTGCTGGCCACGCTGACCTTCAACCTGGTCATCACGGCAATTGCATTTCTTGCCATCATCGCGCTGTTTCTCGTCGTGCAACTCGGCGGCTCGGCCGTCCAACTCGACTTTTCCGCCGTGACCACAGACCCGATGCCCTATGGCTGGGTCGGCATCATCGCGGCGCTGCATTTCGGCCTCTGGTTTTATCTTGGCATCGAGGGCACATGCCAGGCGGCCGAAGAAGTGCGCTCGCCGGCCCGTTCGCTGCCTTACGGTACAATGGCCGGGATCATGACGCTGCTGATCGCCGCGACCATGACCTGGTACGTATGTTCCGGCCTCATTCCCTGGGAATATCTCGGCCAGGCGGGCACACCGCTTTTCGACGCCGCCCGGGTGACCGGGAATACCGGCCTCATGGTTCTGCTCTTCGTCGGCACGCTGTTTTCGACGCTGGCTTCGGCCAATGGCTGCATCAACGATGCGTCTCGCGCATGGTTTTCCATGGGCCGCGACCGCTATCTGCCGATCTGGTTCGGCGCGGTCCATCCCGTTTACCGCACGCCTTATCGCTCCATCGTCTTTCTCGTGCCGATCGCATTGATCTTTGCGCTGGGCGCGCCGCTCGACCAGGTCGTGACCTTCTCGATCCTGTCCGGCCTGCTTGGTTATACCTTCATGACCTTCAACATGGTGATGTTCCGCAACAAGTGGCCGCTGGGAACCATCAAGCGCGGATACGTCCATCCGTTCCATCCGCTGCCGACCATCGTGCTGCTCCTGCTCTGCGGCGCCGCCTACTTCGCGGTGTTCCTCGGCTACGGAACGCAGCTCATCGCCATGACCGGCTTTTATATCGTGGCGTCGCTGTGGTTCCACTTCCGCCGCTACCGCTATGTCCGGCGCGGCGACCAGTTTACCATGCCGTGGCCGAGGCCAGAGGGCTACTGACCATGCCTGTCCTTCCTGCTGTGAGGTGACGCGATCGTTTCCCTTGGCCTATTGATCCTGTCGCTGGCCGCCTGCCTTTTGCTCGCGATGCTCGCGCTCGGAGAGCATCGCAAGATGATGACGCAGCGCCATAGGCTGCTGGATGAAGCGGCGGCTGTCCTGACGTCCCCCCGCTTCGGGCTTTCCGCCGATCAGCATCCGGTCGTCAGCGGCAGCCTGGCGGACGGCACGGCGGTCACGCTCGATGTTTTCACCGATACGATGGTGACGCGCCGGCTGCCGCAGCTCTGGCTGCGGGTCACGTTGCAGGACGGCATTGCCCAGCCGTGGCCCTCGGTCGGCATCCTCGCGCGGCCGACGGGTTCGGAATATTATTCGGCGGTTCACGGCCTGAACGAGTGGTTGACCCCGCCGGCCACTGAGGTTCCGGTGCTGATGCGCGGCACTGCTGGTGCAATAGACCGCCAATGGCATTCCCTGCGGCACGGTCTTGCCGGCCTGGTTGCCGATCCCAGCGTCAAGGAGGCGGTCGTTACGCCGCGAATGGTTCGCGTGGTGGTCCAAGCCGCAGAAGGCGAGCGATCGGCCCATCTTCTGCTGAGGCAAGCGCGCTTTTCGGTCGACACCCTGCCCCGGCCGACGATACGTCAAACGCTGGATATGGCACTGGAACTCCGTTCGCTTGCCGCCAGAGCTGCGCAACGCGCAGCCGTCGATGCCATTTGAGGAGCGTGCGATGGAAAAGGGCCCAATCCATATCTTGTCCTCGCACTCGCGATCGTATTGCCAGGCGCGGGTCACGTAGCGATAGGAGAGCCGCGCCTCGGCCTGACCTTCGTCCTCTTTGTCATGCTCTTTTCCATCCTCACCTTCATGACGACGACATCCGATCAATCCTTCATCGGCCGGCACGCAGGCGGGCTTTTCATCTGGGCGCTGTCCATTCCGGATGCCTACCGCCGGGCGAGGCTGGCGCGCCTTTAGAGCATGTCGCGCAAACTGTGCCGCGGTTTTAGGTCCGCACACTCTTCAAGACCAGTTTCGACTGCACCGCTTCGCTAGCGGGGCGTGTTGACCGGGCGGATTTCCGGGCCCCGAGTTCAGGCGAAATCCGGGATTTCGGCGATTTAATTAGAACACAACCATACGTGTTTTCCTTTGGTTTATGCTCCACTGTTAGTGATCGCCTCGTAGATATGCGGTTGTGGCGGCTACGCTCACACTGCTACCGGGAAGGGCGGCCCTTATATGTTGCATCGTTTTATCGTTGACCGGTCCGGCAATTTTGGAATTATGACGGCGCTGCTGGTCATTCCGCTGCTGGGTGCGGCGGGAACGGCCATTGATTTTGGCAGCGCCCTGTCGCTTCGCACAGAATTGTACGCCGCTGCGGATGCGGCAGCCGTGGGATCCATAACGAAAACCTCGGATGCGGCAAAGCAGGCAGCCACGCTGTCAGGCGACGGGTCGCTGACGCTCGGCAAATCCGAAGCCCAGAAGATCTTCTTTTCACAAATGTCCAAAAAACAGGGCGATGTTCCCGTTGCCGTCGACATCAGCGTTCAAAAACAGGGCGGCACGCTCAGCTCGACTGTATCCTTCAGCGCGCAGATGCCGACGACATTCATGCAGGTGTTGGGATTTCATCAAATCCCCGTTTCCGGAACGGCAACAGCGCAGTATGAGACCCCGTCTTACATGGATTTCTTCATGCTGCTGGATAACACCCCATCAATGGGTGTTGCCGCCACCACCGATGATATAACCGCCATGAAAAAAGCGACGGTGAACGGCCACGATGGCGGCAAAGATAAAAACTGCGCCTTCGCATGCCACATCGTTTCTGAGAAAGGCGTTGAGGATAAGAAGAGCTACTACAATGTCGCACGCGACAATGGCGTGACCATCCGCATCGACGTGGTGGCCGCTGCCATCAAAGCCCTGATGGCCAAGGCGAAGGACACACAGTCCATGCCGAGCCAATTCCGGGTCGCCGCATACACCTTCGGCAAGACTGCCCAGGACGCCAAAAACGCGAAGCTCTTCAAGGTTTCCGATCTGGATTATGATCTGAGCGCCGTGGCAGCCGCCACCAACATGATCGGTCTTATGAGCATTCCCTATCAGAACTACTACAGCGACCAGCAAACCAGTTTTGACGAAGCGCTGAAAGGGATTGAAGGCGAAATCAAGGGCAACATCGGCATGGGCACCAGCAATGCCGATCGTCAGAAGATCGTGTTTTTTGTCGCTGACGGTGTTGGCGATAGCTATAAGCCGGCCGGATGCACCAGCCCGAAAGGCGCAAACGGCGGACGATGCATCGAACCCATCGACACGGCTTATTGCAAGAAGCTCAAAGATCGCGGCATCAAGGTCGCCGTCCTCTATACGACCTATTTGCCCCTGCCCGACAACAGCTTTTACAACGACTGGGTCAAGCCCTTCGAGAGCAAGATCGCCACGAAAATGGAAGAGTGCGCCACCCCCGGCTTTTACTTCGCAGTCAGTCCAACGGACGGCATTGAAGAGGCGATGGAGGCCCTGTTCCTGAAGATTGTCAGCGCGCCTCGGATAACCAGCTAAAGCATGTCGCGCAAAAGTGTGTCGCGGTTTTCCCAGGCAAAGCGCGAAGCGCTTTTGCCGCGACGACATGCGTGAAAACAAAGAGCTAAAGCGCGGCGCATGAATCAAGTTTGATGCGACGCGCTTTAGAGCACGATGCGGTTCTCGGGCGCATCATGCTCTAACTCTCTTATACAGAACGATTCAGATTTAGGCCGATCCGGCCTAAAACATTCTGTTTTAGTGGCTGTCCTTGCCAACCGCGTTGCCGCGACATCCCTTGAGGAAGTCGAGGTCGGCGCCGGTGTCGGCCCCTTCGACATGCTGCTGATGCAGGTAGGCGTAGCCCGACGTCGGCAGATCATGGTTCGGCTGCCATTCGGCCAGCCGCCGCGCCAATTCCTCGTCGGAAATGTCGAGATGCAGGCGACGGTTCGGCACATCGAGCTCGATCATGTCGCCATTCTTCACGACCGCCAGCGGTCCGCCGACGGCAGCTTCCGGCGAGGTGTGCAGCACGACGGTGCCGTAGGCCGTTCCCGACATGCGGGCGTCGGAAATGCGCACCATATCGAGGATGCCCTTCTTCAGCACCTTGGGCGGCAGTCCCATATTGCCGACCTCGGCCATCCCCGGATAACCCTTCGGGCCACAGTTCTTCATGACCATGATGCAGGTCTCGTCGATGTCGAGATTGTCGTCGTTGATCTTGGCCTTGTAGTCGTCGATGTCCTCGAACACGACGGCCCTGCCCTTGTGCACCAGGAGATGCGGCGAGGCTGCCGAAGGCTTCAGCACCGCGCCCTTCGGCGCCAGATTGCCGCGCAGCACGACGATGCCGCCCGACGAGGTCAGCGCCTTTTCAGCAGGTAGGATGACATCCTCGTTCCAGTTGACGACGTCCTTGACTTCGTCCCAGACGGTTTCGCCGGAGACCGTCAGCGCGTCCTTGTGCAGGAGGCCGGCCTCGCCGAGGCGCTTCAGCACGACAGGCAGGCCGCCGGCATAGAAGAACTCTTCCATCAGGTACTTGCCCGACGGCATCAGGTTGACGATCGTCGGGACGTCGCGGCCACAGCGATCCCAATCGTCGAGCGACAGATCGATGCCGACGCGGCCGGCGATGGCCAGCAGATGGATGACGGCATTGGTCGATCCGCCGATCGCCGCATTGGTGCGGATGGCGTTCTCGAAGGCCTGTTTCGTCATGATCTCGGACGGCTTCAGGTCGTCCTTGACCATCTGGACGATACGCCGGCCGGTCAGCTGCGCCATCACTTTACGGCGGGAATCGACGCCAGGGATCGCGGCATTGCCGGACAGCGCCATGCCGAGCGCTTCGGCCATCGAGGCCATGGTCGAGGCCGTGCCCATCGTGTTGCAGGTGCCCGAGGAACGGCTCATCGAGGCCTCCGCCTCGAGGAACTCGGCCTGCGTCATCTCGCCGGCCTTCACCATTTCGGAGAACTTCCACAGATGCGTGCCGGAACCGACACGCTCGCCGCGGAAATAGCCGTTCAGCATCGGCCCGCCGGTGACGACGATCGACGGCAGGTCGCAGGAGGCAGCCCCCATCAGCAGCGACGGCGTGGTCTTGTCGCAACCGACGAGCAGCACGCAGCCGTCCATCGGCTGGCCCCGGATCGCTTCCTCAACCGCGAGCGCGGCGAGGTTGCGATACATCATCGCGGTCGGGCGGAAGGTGTTTTCGGAGGCCGAGAATACCGGCACCTCGAGCGGGAAGCCGCCGGCTTCCCAGACGCCCGCCTTGACCTTCTCGGCGAGCTCTCTGAGATGACCGTTGCACGGGGTCATATCCGACCAGGTGTTGAGGATGCCGATCACCGGCCTTCCGTCGAACAGGTCGTGGGGATATCCCTGGTTCTTAAGCCAGCCGCGGTGATAGATCACGTCGCGGCTCGTGCCGCCGTACCATTCCTGCGATCTCAGCCTGCGCGGCCATTCTGCTTTTTTCTTCATAGTCTCTGTCCTTCAGGATACCCCCTGATCGCCTCGTACGATCAGGGTTATCGCCCTTCGTCTCAAGCCAGCGTGTAGGCGGTCTTGACGGTTGTGTAGAATTCGGCGGCGTACTTGCCCTGCTCGCGCGGGCCGTAGGACGAGCCCTTGCGGCCGCCGAACGGCACGTGGAAATCGACGCCGGCGGTCGGCAGGTTGACCATGACCATGCCGGCTTCCGAATTGCGCTTGAAGTGCGTCGCATGTTTCAGGCTGGTCGTGGCGATACCGGCCGAAAGCCCGAACGGCGTGTCGTTGGCGATGGCAAGCGCCTCGTCGTAGTCCTTCGCCCGGATCACCGAGACCACAGGTCCGAAGATCTCTTCGCGCGAAATGCGCATCTGGTTGGTCGCTTCGGTGAACAGCGTCGGCTGCAGGTAGAAGCCGGGCGTGTCGCGGGAAATCACCTCGCCGCCGAAGGCGAGTTTCGCGCCTTCCTTTTTGCCGATCTCGATATAGTCCGTATCGGTCTTCAACTGCCGCTCGTCGACGACGGGGCCGATATGAGTGCCGGCCTTCAGCGCATTGTCGACGACCAGCGTCTTCAGCTTGTCGGTCAGAGCTGCGACGAACTTGTCGTGAATGCCTTCGGTGACGATCAGCCGCGAGGAAGCGGTGCAGCGCTGACCGGTGGAGAAAAAGCCGGAATTGGCGGCTGCTTCCACGGCAACGTTGAGGTCGGCATCGTCGAGCACGACCATCGGGTTTTTGCCGCCCATCTCCAGCTGGAACTTGCGGTTATGCTCGATCGAGGCGGCGGCGACGCGGCGGCCGGTGCCGGTGGAGCCGGTAAACGTGATGCCGTGAACGTCGGGGCTTTCGAGCATGGCCTGGCCGACGACCGAGCCCTTGCCCATGACGAGGTTCAGCACGCCCTTCGGCAGGCCGGCGCGGTTGAGGATGTCGACGATCGCCCAGGAGCAGGCGGGCACCAGCTCGGCCGGCTTGAAGACGATGGTGTTGCCGTAGCAGAGCGCCGGCGCGATCTTCCAGGCCGGGATGGCGATCGGGAAGTTCCACGGCGTGATGATGCCGATGACGCCGAGACCCTCGCGGGTGATTTCGACACCGATGTTCGGGCGCACCGACGGGATGACCTCGCCGGCCAGCCGCAAGGCTTCGCCTGCGAAGAATTCGAAGATCTGCGAAGCGCGGATGACTTCGCCGGTCGCCTCAGGCAGGGTCTTGCCTTCCTCGCGGGCAAGCAGCGCGCCGAGTTCGTCTTTGCGCGCCATGATCTCGTCGCCGGCCTTTTTCAGGATGACGTGGCGTTCCCAGATGCCGGAGCGCGACCAGGCCGGAAAGGCAGCCTTGGCGGCGGCGATGGCGTTCTTGGTGTCTTCGGCGCTGCCGTCGGCATAGAGGCCGACGACTTCGTTGGTATCGGACGGATTGATGTTCTTCGTCGCATTGGTGCCGACCCATTCGCCGGCGATCAGGTTTTGATAAATGGTCATGGGCTGAACAAGCCTCCTTTACCGCTTATTGAAAATCAGAGCTGCTTGACGGCGATCTCTTCTTCGGCGGCCACCTTCAGCGGATTGCGCAGCGGCAGGCCGAATTCGGCGACTTCGATTTCGAAGACATCGCCTTCTTCCGCCTTGATGCCGTCGGCAAAAGACAGGGTCGCCGTGCCGAACATATGGACATGGACATCGCCCGGTGCACGGAAGAGGCCGTATTTGAAATGGTGATATTCGAGATTGGCGAAGGTGTGCGACATGTTCGCTTCACCCGACAGGAAGGGCTTTTCGAAGATCACCTTGTCGCCGCGCTTAATGCGCGAGGTGCCGCGGATGTCGTCGGGGGCGGCGCCGATGCGGATTTCCGGACCATAGGCGGCGGGGCGCAGTTTCGAGTGGGCCAGATAGAGATAGTTGATCCGCTCGGTGACGTGGTCCGAAAACTCGTTCGACAGCGCAAAGCCGATGCGGAACGGCGAGCCGTCGCTGGCGATGACGTAAATACCAGCCATTTCAGGCTCTTCGCCGCCGTCGAGCGCGAAGGAGGGCGAGACCAGCGGGGCGCCGGGGGCAGCCGTGCCATGGCCGTTGCCCTTGTAGAACCATTCGGGCTGCACGCCCTTTTCGCCGGATTTCGGCTTGCCGTTCTCCAGGCCCATCTTGAACATCTTCATCGAGTCGGTCAGCGTTTCCTCGGCCGCCTCGCTGGTCTTCTTGTGCATGGAATCGCGGGTGGCGGCGGAGCCGAGATGCGTGAGACCAGTGCCGGTCAGATGCAGGTGGGCGGCGTCCGGATGGGTGATCGGCGGCAGGAAGCGGCCGTCCGCATAGGCTTTTTCGAGATCGACGGCAGCGCCGTAACCATGCGCCTCGATGACTGAGGCCAGCGACTTGCCGCCGTCGGCGGCTTCCATCGCCAGCGCATAGACGCTGCCGGCATTGTTGACGGACCTGGCCGCGCCGCCCTGCTCGCGCACGGCGACGACGATCTCTCCGTTGGCACCCTTGATCTGGGAAATAAGCACGACTTCGATCCTTCTCGTTCCGGCGAAGACCAGGAAAAGCTCCGCCTGTCCGGCTCCATCAGGAGCCGGAATTGATCACTCATATGACTGCGAATGCGGGGCTGCGCTTGAGCGCTCAGCCCTTGTTCTTGTTGTAGACGTCGAAGAACACGGCGGCGAGAAGCACCGCACCCTTGACCATCTGCTGCGAGTCGGTGCCGAGACCGTGGATCGACATGCCGTTGTTCATGATGCCCATGATCAAGGCGCCGATGACCGCACCCGTCACCTTGCCGACGCCGCCCTGGGCCGACGCGCCGCCGATGAAGCAGGCCGCGATGACGTCGAGCTCGAGGCCGAAGCCGCCCTTGGCCGTCGCCGAGTTGAGGCGCAGCGCCACGATCAGGCCGGCAAGACCGGCGAGCAGACCCATATTGGCGAAGGTCAGGAAGGTCAGCCGTTCGGTGTTGATACCGGAAAGCTTGGTCGCCTTCTCATTGCCGCCCATGGCGTAGATGCGGCGACCGATCGTCGTGCGACGGGTGATGAAGGCGTAGGCGGCGACCAGGGCCAGCATGACGACCAGCACGTTCGGGAAGCCGCGATAGATCGACAGCTGGTAGCCGAGCGCCAGAATGGCGACGGCAACAACGATGTTCTGGACGAGGAAGAAGCCCATCGGCTCGACGTCATTGCCATGCCGCTCGTTCGACAGCCGCTTGCGCCACGCCATATAGAAGAGGGTAACGGCGCCGACGACGGTCAGGATCATCGAGGTCGAGTTGATGCCGCCGGTATCGAGCAGGTTCGGCAGGAAGCCGATGCTGATCAGCTGGAACTCCGGCGGGAACGGACCGATGCTGGTGCCCGTGCCCGACGCCGTCATCACGAACAGCGTCAGGCCGCGGAAGACCAGCATGCCGGCCAGCGTGACGATGAAGGACGGGATCTTGTGATAGGCGACGAAATAGCCCTGCAGACCGCCGACCAGCGCGCCGAGAGCCAGACAGACGACACCCGCCAGCACGTAATTCATGTGCCATTGCACCGTCATCACGCCGGCGATGGCGCCGATGAAACCGACGACGGAGCCGACCGAAAGATCGATATGGCCGGCGACGATGACCAGCAGCATGCCCAGCGCCATGATGACGATGAACGAGTTCTGCAGGATGATGTTGGTCAGGTTAAGCGGCCTGAAGAGAACGCCGCCGGTCGAAATCTGGAAGAACACCATGATCGCGATCAGCGCGATGAACATGCCGTATTCCCGGATGTTGCCGCGAACGTAGTCTCCGATCGAGACGACGCGCCCTTGCTCAGCGATGGGTTGATTGATCGGCGTCATTGTTTCTTCTCTCCTGAGCGCATGATGGCGCGCATGATGGTTTCCTGGCTCGCTTCTCCCTTCGGCAGTTCCGCAACGATACGCCCTTCATTCATGACGTAGATGCGGTCGCAGGTGCCCAGAAGTTCCGGCATTTCCGACGAGATCATCAGAACGGCTTTGCCGTCAGCCGCGAGCTGATTGATGATAGTATAGATTTCGTATTTTGCACCCACGTCGATGCCGCGCGTCGGCTCGTCGAGGATCAAAACATCGGGATTGGAGAACAGCCACTTCGACAGCACCACCTTCTGCTGGTTGCCGCCGGAAAGATTGACCGTTTCCTGGAAGATGCTGGAAGAGCGGATGCGCAGCTTCGAACGATAATCGGTCGCAACCCGGGATTCCTTGACGCTGTCGATGACCGATGCGTTCGACACCGCCTTCAGATTGACCAGCGTCGTATTGTGCAGGATCGTGTCGTTGAGCACGAGGCCGAGCTGCTTGCGGTCTTCGGTGACATAGGCGAGACCGGAGTCGATCGCCCGGCGCACAGTGCTGACATCGACCGGCTTGCCGTGCATCAGCACTTCGCCGGACACCTTGTGGCCGTACGATTTGCCGAACAGACTCATGGCGAATTCGGTACGCCCTGCCCCCATCAGGCCGGCGATGCCGACGACCTCGCCCTTGCGGACGGTGACGTTGATATTGTGCAGGACCTGGCGGTCGCGGTGATGCTGGTGATAGGCGTTCCAGTTCTTCACTTCGAGAATGGTTTCGCCGATCGGCACCGAACGCGGCGGATAGCGGTCTTCGAGATCGCGACCGACCATGTTGCGGATGATGATGTCTTCGCTGATCTCGTCCGCGTGACAGTCGAGCGTCTTGACCGTCATGCCGTCGCGCAGCACGGTGATCTGGTCGGCGACCTTGCGGATTTCGTTCAGCTTGTGGGAAATGATGATCGAGGTGATGCCCTGCTTGCGGAATTCCATCAGCAGCGTCAGCAGCGCGTCGGAATCGCTTTCATTGAGCGAGGCGGTAGGCTCGTCGAGGATGAGCAGCTTGACGCTCTTCGACAGCGCCTTGGCGATCTCGACCAGCTGCTGCTTGCCGACGCCGATGTCGGTCACCAGCGTGTTCGGAGATTCCGACAGGCCGACCTTTTTGAGCAGCTGCTTGGTGCGGTTGAACGTCTCGTCCCAGCTGATGACGCCGCTCTTAGCATTTTCGTTGCCGAGGAAGATGTTCTCGCCGATCGACAGCAACGGCACGAGCGCCAGTTCCTGGTGGATGATGACGATGCCGATTTCTTCGGAATCCTTCAGGACCTTGAAGTTGCGCGTCTCGCCTTCATAGACGATGTCGCCGTCATAACTTCCGGTGGGGTAGACGCCCGATAGGACTTTCATCAGGGTCGATTTGCCGGCCCCGTTTTCGCCGACCAATGCGTGAATTTCACCCTTGCGAACCTTGAGGTTCACGTTCTCCAGCGCCTTGACGCCCGGGAACGTCTTGGTGATGCTCCGCATTTCGAGGATGGTGTTGTCCATAGTCAAAGTTCCAGCGCCTTGGGCCGCCAAGCGGCTTGGCGATCATAAAATCGAAGACCGGAACCCGCAAGCGCGGGTTCCGGCCTCCTGCTTAACGTCTTACTTCAGCTTGTCTTCAGAGTAGTAACCGCTGTCGACGAGGATCTGCTTGTAGTTGGTCTTGTCGACGGCAACCGGCTTCAGCAGGTAGGACGGAACGACCTTGACGCCATTGTCGTAGGTCTTGGTGTCGTTGACCTCAGGCTCCTTGCCGGACATGACGGCATCGACCATGGCAACCGTGACCTTGGCGAGTTCGCGGGTGTCCTTGAAGATCGTCGAGTGCTGTTCGCCAGCGATGATCGACTTGACCGACGGGATTTCAGCGTCCTGGCCGGTGACGATCGGCAGCGGCTGAGCAGCCGTACCGTAACCAACGCCCTTCAGCGAGGAGATGATACCGATCGACAGACCGTCGTAAGGCGACAGAACGGCGTCGACCTTGGCGTCGGTGTAGTTAGCCGAGAGCAGGTTGTCCATGCGGGCCTGGGCCGTTGCCGGATCCCAACGCAGGGTGCCGACCTTGTCCATGCCGGTCTGGCCGGACTTCACGACGAGCTTGCCCGAGTCGATGTAGGGCTGCAGGACGGACATGGCGCCATCATAGAAGAAGAAGGCGTTGTTGTCGTCCGGCGAACCGCCGAACAGTTCGATGTTGAACGGGCCCTTGCCATCCTTGAGACCGAGGCCGTCAACGATGGAGCCAGCCTGCAGAACGCCGACCTGGAAGTTGTCGAAGGTCGCGTAGTAATCGACATTGCCCGAATCGCGGATCAGACGGTCATAAGCGATGACCTTGATGCCGGCATCGTGCGCCTTCTGCAGAACGTCGGAAAGCGTCGTGCCGTCGATCGAAGCGATGACCAGAACCTTGGCACCCTTGGTGACCATGTTTTCGATCTGTGAAAGCTGGTTCGGAATATCGTCGTCGCCATACTGCAGGTCCGTGGCGTAACCGGCAGCTTCGAGCTGCTTGACGATGTTGTTGCCGTCGTCGATCCAGCGAGCCGAAGCCTTGGTCGGCATGGCAATGCCGACGGTGCCCTTGTCGGCAGCCATTGCCGGTGCAACGAACGAAGCGACGCCGAAGGCAGCCGCAGCCATCAATGAGATAATGGACTTCATTTCTCTCTCCCTTGTTAATAGTGCAGCGGACGAAAAATCGCCCGCCCCCGAAACTGTGGCAGGTTCCGTATTGGATAGTTACTTCAGATGGTGAGAAACGAAGTAGGTCTCCTCCACGATCTCACACGTGTTGAGTGCCAACCAGCACACGGCGGCAAACTGGTATGGATTCCTATAACTGTCAAATAGAATAACTGGTAAAGTGCATAACAATTTTGGTATATCGTTAAAAAGTATTACTTTTGATGGAGCGCAGCGAGGAGGCTGCAACCATGACGATTGTTTCAGAGCCCATTTCGATGGACCATGTCGATATCCACAGCGATAGTTTCGGCAATGACAGCCTTTTAAGGGCAGGACTTAAGCTGAATCACCTGCGGATGATCGTCGCAATCGAAGATAGCGGACAGATTTCCGCAGCTGCGGAAGTCCTGAACATTTCCCAGCCCGCCGCGTCGCGCATGCTGTCCGAAATGGAATCGATCACCAAGACTCAGCTCTATGAACGCGTCGCCCGCGGCGTGGTGCTGACGACCTTCGGCGCGGCGCTTGCGAGGCGGGCGCGCAAGATCCTGCTGGAGCTGCGCGAGGCAAGCCGCGAGATCGGCGAACTGAAGAGCGGCAAGGGCGGTTCGGTCTTCATCGGCGCGGTGACGGCGCCGGCCATGAGCCTCGTCGTGCCGGCGATCAACAGGGTGCGCAAGGCCTATCCCGGCATCGAGATCAACATCCAGGTGGAGACCAGCAACGTGCTCGCCCGCGAGCTGCTGGCCGCCCGCCACGATTTCATCATCAGCCGCATTCCCGACGATCTCAACCCGCGCCTGTTCGAGGTGACGGAGATCGGCATCGAGCGCGCCTGCTTGATCGTGCGCAACCGCCATCCGCTGCTGAAAAAGAAAAAGACCAGCAGTCTTGCCGATATCAGGGATTACGACTGGGTGTTCCAGCCGCCGGGCACGCTGCTGCGCCGGACGATCGAGGATATTTTCCTGTCGCGCGGCGTGGCGCTGCCGGAGAATATCGTCAACACATCGTCGCTGCTTTTGACCTGCGCCATCGTCTGCGGAACCGATGCGATTGCACCGGTTGCCACCGACGTCGCCCAGTTCCTCTCCAGCCAGAGCGCCAGGGCCTCCGACGTGCGCATGCTGCCGATCGATTTCGACATCAACGTCAAACCCTACAGCCTGATCACCGCCAGGGAACGGGCGCTGCCGCCGAGCGCCAGGCTGCTCTACGACATCATTCTGGAGGAAAGCCAGAAGCAGGCGGGCTGACGAGATCCGCAAGCCCGGCGCCATCTTGCCCATCTTTAATGCGCGCCGGAGCAATTCCACACAAGGCGCGGCGGTTTTTGCGTCCGGAAATTGCGTGAAAAAATTTGAGCACGTCGGTCAATCGAAGAAACCGGAATGCTCTTGAGGATGCGGGATGCTGTTCGGACAGTCGGTATTTCAATCAGTGCTGGAGCGGCTGAAGGAAGAGGACGACGCGGCTGAAGAGGCCGAAGCGCCCATCGCCCATCGTGTCGCCGGCCTCGGCACCGGCTTTGCCTTCGATGTCATGGAGGGGGTCTCGGTCGCCTCGCAGCGCATCGGCGAAGCCTATTTCGACAATCTGGATCTCGATGCCGCCGCCGGATCTGCCGAGAAACCGGCGCCTTTGCCGGAACCGGAGCCCGCCATGCCGGACCATCTCACCCGCACGGCGCCGCAGGAGGTTGCGGCCGAACTGGCGATCTCGGCCGCCGATACGCCGCTGACGCTCAACGAGAAGCGCCGCGCCTTCGCCCGCGCCAATCATCCCGACGGCGTCGCCCTGCCCTTCCGCGACAATGCGACGAAACGGATGATGCTGGCCAATCTGTTGATCGACGAGGCGCTGCGGCGATTGGGCCGCTGACTGATTTCAGTCTGCCTGCCCGTCTTTGGCGGGCTTTTCCGCGGATATATCCGCGGGCTCTTCCTCTTCCTCGTCATCGGCGTCAGGCTCGGCCGCCGGTGCGGCGACCTCAGGCTGCGGATTGAAGGTCCAGAACAGCATATAGAAGGAATAAGCGCCCGCCGCGGCCGAAAGCACCGCCCAGAAGGGATCGCCGCCGACGATCTCGAACGCCGCCCAGCCGAAGCAGACGGCAACGATGGCGACACGCACCCAAAGGCGCCGGTATGCCGGATGGTTCGGATCAATCAGTTGCATCTCAGCCCCGCGGTCGCATATGTCACCATGCCCATGGCATGTGTCACACCGGCCATGGCATTTGTCGCGCTTGTCTTTAGTTTGAATCTTGCAAATGTGAAAGAGCCGCGGGCTTGACGCGACGCAGAGAAGATGGAATGAAAATTCCAGATTTATGGCAATTCGGTTTATTTGTTCCGAATTCAAGGAGGTTGCTATGACAGTGAGATTTGGTCTTCTCGGCGCCGGCCGCATCGGCAAGGTTCATGCGAAAGCCGTCAGCGGCGACGCCAATGCGACGCTGGTCGCGGTCGCCGACGCCTTTCCGCAGGCGGCCGACGCCATCGCCTCGGCCTATGGCTGCGAGGTCCGCACCATCGAGGCGATCGAGGCATCCAAGGATATCGACGCGGTCGTCATCTGCACGCCGACGGACACCCATGCCGACCTGATCGAGCGTTTCGCCCGCGCCGGCAAGGCGATCTTCTGCGAAAAGCCGATCGATCTCGACGTCGCCCGCGTCAAGGCCTGCATCAAGGTGGTGGAAGAAACCGGCGCCAAGCTGATGGTCGGCTTCAACCGCCGCTTCGACCCGCATTTCATGGCGGTGCGCAAGGTCATCGACGACGGCAAGATCGGCGATGTCGAAATGGTGACGATCACCTCGCGCGATCCCGGCGCCCCGCCGGTCGATTACATCAAGCGCTCGGGCGGCATCTTCCGCGACATGACGATCCACGACTTCGACATGGCCCGCTTCCTGCTCGGCGAAGAGCCGGTCTCGGTGCTGGCGACCGCTGCCGTGCTGGTCGACAAGGCGATCGGCGAAGCCGGCGACTATGACAGCGTCTCGGTGATCCTGCAGACCAAATCCGGCAAGCAGGCCGTCATCTCCAACTCCCGCCGCGCAACCTACGGCTACGACCAGCGCATCGAAGTGCACGGCGCCAAGGGCATGGCGGCGGCCGAAAACCAGCGCCCGGTCTCGATCGAAATCGCCAATGGCGACGGCTACACCCGCCCGCCGCTGCATGATTTCTTCATGACCCGCTACACCGAAGCCTACGCCAACGAAATCGCCGCCTTCATCGCCGCGATCGAAAAGGGCACGAAGATCTCGCCGTCGGGCGCCGATGGCCTGGCGGCGCTGGCGCTCGCCGATGCGGCGGTGCAGTCGGTCAAGGAAGGCAAGCTCATCAAGGTTGGCTGACGGCTGTCGTTCGGTTGGCAGATAGGTTTGGGATGGCCGGGTGTTTGCCCGGCCATTTTGCTTTTGAGGGCGGGCTGCGGAGCCGGCGAGACCAGCCCCTCATCCGCCTGCCGGCACCTTCTCCCCGTAAACGGGGCGAAGGAGGTATGTCGCGACCTCCGTTCCTCAAAAGCGTCTCGTGGGGCACGTCCCCTCTCCCCGTAAAACGGGGAGAGGGCTAGGGTGAGGGGCAGGCGTCTGGCGCGAAGTGGGCAGCTGTGCAGCGGTTTGGAGCGTTTGCAAGACCCCTCCCCAACCCCTCCCCACAGGTGGGAGGGGCTAACCTGCTGCACCGTTTGCGATAACTTTCACCGAACAATTTATGGGACGGTCTCAGCCAGTGAGACCTCCCCTTTTCCGTCGCCGTCGGAGCAACGGGTTAAGCCCCGCCCCCTTGTGGGGAGGGGTTGGGGAGGGGTTTTAAGCTCGTCACAGGAGAGGGAGCAGGAGCAGATGCGACTGCCCATTGTTGCTGAAGGGTGCGGCGTGGATACGCGGCTCAAGGCTGAGCATGGACGCAGGGTGGGGTCGTGGATTCCAGGCTCAAGGCCTGGAATGACGGAGAGTGAGGGTGCGTTTGCGCCAAACGCGCCGTCGGCGCAAAGGACGAGGCGTCACGGGCGCTATACAGGCGCCGGAAGCACCGCGGACGTTCGAAATGGCGACGGCCCGTTTGGTGGCGGCGCACCTCTAACCTCCGTCATTCCAGGCCTTGAGCCTGGAATCCATGGCCGCAGCGTATTGAGGCGGCTTGGACTGAAGCGGTTCGGAGGGTTTGGAAGACCCCTCCCCAACCCCTCCCCACAGGTGGGAGGGGCTAACCTGCCGCGGCGCTTGCGATAATTTTGACCGAACAATTTATGGGACGGTCTCAGCCAGTGAGGCGTCTCCGGTTGGTCGCCGTCGGGGCAACGGGTTAAGCCCCGCCCCCTTGTGGGGAGGGGTTTTGGCGCTGCTCTCCGCCCTGCACCCCCGAAATCACGATATCCTGGTCGATCACCGACAGCGCGCGGTTGAGGTGGCCCTCGAAGACGAGGATCGGTTCGTCTGCCACCACGCGGATTTCCGGCATGCCTTCCATGCGGACGATGTGGGATTGGCCGAGGCCCTCCTCTATGCCCTGGCGCAGCAGGTCGTAATAGCGGGTGCCGGGGCCGGTGATGGCGATGGGCATGCGTTCGGTGAGGCTGAGCATGCGCGACAGGCCGTTGCCGAGGGCGAGGCCGGCCTGGCGGAAGGCGATGGTGGAGGTGCGGTGGCCCTGGCGGGCTTTGGCGGCGATTTTGTCGAGTTCGGTGACGGGGACGAATTTTGCCGGGATCGTATCGAGGGGCACTTCAAAGGCGCTGCGCAGGATGGCGTAGAAGCCGGCATAGGCCTCGATGCAGCCGCGGGTGCCACAGCGACAGAGGCCGCCACCCGCCATATGCAGCATGTGGCCGAAATTCGGCGCCGAGATTTCCTGTGTCTGGCCGCCGCGCCTGACGATGCCGAGGCCGATGCTGTGGCCGAGCGAGAGGGCGGCAAGCGAGCGGAAATCGGCACCCTTGACGATCTCTTCGCGAGCGCCGAGGGCGGCGGCGACCAGCAGCGTCTCGTTGTCGAGAATGACCTTGGCCTGCCAATCCGGCCGGAGCGCCGATTCGAAATCGATCTGATCGCTGCCGAAGATCGGCGACCACAGAAGGACCGGCTCGGTTGAGTTGACCAGGCCCTTGCTGCTGATCGAGATCAGCAGCACTTTTTCCTGGGAAATCCTGGAGCGCTCGAGAATGCGCGACAGCCCGGCGCGCACGCCTGCGACGAAGCGGGCGGCCCCTGCGGGATCATGCGAGCGCTCCTCGCTGAAACGGTCGATCAGCTTGCCGGCATAATCCACAAGCGAATATTGCACGGCATCCGAGGAGATGATGACGACGATGAGATAGCCGCAATCGCGGCGCTGGCGCAAAAGCACGCGCGGCCGGCCGCGGCCGCTGGCCGCCTGCTGCTCGGATTTTTCGATGATATGGGCGCGTTCCAGATCGGCGGTGATTGCCGAGATGGTGGCCGAGGAAAGACCGGTGAAATCGGATATTTCGGTATGGGCGAGCGCGCCGTGACGGCGCAGCACGGACAGCACGAGCACGCTATTTCTCTGCCGGACCAGCTCCGTGCTCGACTTGGTCAGCATGAATGCCGCCCTCTCCTCCTGCTTGCCCCACCCAACTTTCCACTGCATCGCCAACCGCCGTTCCGCAAGGAAAAATAAGCTGACGGCCCAGTGTTGACAGCCGAAAAAATCTCTGACATCAAATTTCTCGACTGTCGAGAAAATAATCCGAATTTTCCTCGACAGCTTTTCGCGGTGGCCGGAGGAAGCATGGGCTGGGCCGGTCGCAACTCACTCGGGAGGATAGTATGAAGTCTATTTTGAAATTGATGGCAGGCGCGGCCATTCTCGTTTCCGTGCATACGGCTGCCATGGCTGCCGATCTCGTCGTCGGCGTTTCCTGGTCGAATTTCCAGGAAGAGCGCTGGAAGACCGATGAAGCCGCGATCAAGAAGGCTCTCGAAGCCAAGGGCGCCAAGTATATTTCCGCTGACGCGCAGTCTTCCGCCGCCAAGCAGCTGACCGACGTCGAATCGCTGATTTCGCAGGGCGCCAACGCGCTGATAATTCTCGCCCAGGATTCCGACGCCATCGGCCCGGCGATCGAAAAGGCCGCTGCCGAAGGCATCCCGGTCGTCGGCTACGACCGCCTGATCGAAAACCCGGCTGCCTTCTACATCACCTTCGACAACAAGGAAGTCGGCCGCCTGCAGGCCGAGGGCGTCTTCAAGGCGAAGCCCGAAGGCAACTACGTCTTCATCAAGGGCTCGTCCTCCGACCCGAATGCCGACTTCCTGTTCTCCGGCCAGCAGGAAGTGCTGAAGGCCGCGATCGACGCCGGCAAGATCAAGAATGTCGGCGAAGCCTATACGGACGGCTGGCTGCCTGAGAATGCGCAGCGCAACATGGAGCAGTTCCTGACCGCCAACAACAACAAGGTCGACGCCGTTGTTGCTTCGAACGACGGCACGGCCGGCGGCGCGATCGCAGCGCTCGACGCCCAGGGCCTCGCCGGCTCCGTTCCGGTTTCCGGCCAGGACGGCGACAAGGCGGCTCTGAACCGCATCGCGCTCGGCACGCAGACGGTTTCCGTCTGGAAGGACAGCCGCGAACTCGGCACCCGCGCGGCCGAAATCGCTCTTGACCTCGCCGGCGGCAAGGACATGAGCAAGATCGACGGCGCCCAGACCTTCAAGGGCGGCCCGAAGGGCGTGGAAATGCAGTCTGTCTTCCTGAAGCCGCTGGCAATCACCAAGGAAAACCTCAACGTCGTCATCGACGCCGGCTGGATTTCCAAGGCTGAAGCCTGCCAGGGCGTCAAGGCCGACACCGTCGCTGCCTGCAAGTAAGCACGCTTCGGACTGAACTGCCGGCGCCGCAGCGGAAAGACCGTTGCGGCGCCGGATGCGGATGCGAACTCCAAGGACGCAGTTCCTCCGCCTCGCCGCGCCATCGCGGACCTGCATTCCCTGCCGGAAGGGTGTCGCGACGCCACGCCACGGTTTCCGGAAGCATCGCGATGGTCAGTTGAAGAACAGACGATGACGCCGCCCAGAGTTTCGGGCACGCCGGCGCACCCGTCCAAACATAATGGGGGAACGGCAAACCCATGGCCGAAATGGTAAAATCAACAGCATCAAGCGGGCCGCGAACGGCGGAAGCCAATCCGGTGACCCGCTTCTTCCGCGCCACCGAGATCGACACGCGCCTGCTCGGCATGATCGGCGCGCTCATCATCATCTGGATCGGTTTCCACATCATCACCGGCGGCCTGTTCCTGACCCCGCGCAATCTCTGGAACCTCTCGGTTCAGACGACCGATATCGCGATCATGACCACGGGCATGGTGCTGATCATCGTCACCCGCAACATCGATCTTTCCGTGGGATCCGTGCTTGGCCTCTGCGGCATGATCATGGGCGTGACCCAGGCGAAGATCCTGCCTGAGTATATCGGCTTCGACAGCCCCTTCACCTGGGCGATCACGCTCATCATCGGCATTGCCGCCGGCTGCCTGATCGGCGCCTTCCAGGGCATCATCATCGCCTTCCTGAACGTTCCCTCCTTCATCGTCACCCTCGGCGGCCTGCTAGTCTGGCGCGGCGCGACCTGGCTTGTGACCAGCGGCCAGACGGTTGCCCCCATGGACCAGACTTTCCGCATCATGGGCGGCGGCGCGGAGGGCTCGATCGGCGCCACCTGGAGCTGGATCGTCGGCATCGCCGCCTGCCTGTTCGTCGTCGCCAGCATTGTCGGCTCGCGCCGGCAGCGGCGCCGCTTCGGCTTCCCGCGCCGGCCGATCTGGGCCGAATATTTCCTCGCCATCCTCAGCTGCGTGCTGATCCTCGGCGCGGTCTGGATCGCCAACAGCTATTACTGGCCGATCAACATCGCCAAGAAATATGCCGAGACCAACAATATTCCCTGGCCCGAGACCGGCCTGGATATTCCCTACGGCATCGCCGTGCCGGTGCTGATTGCGATCGTCGTCGGCATCATCATGACCTTCATCGCCACAAGGCTGCGCTTCGGCCGCTATGTCTTTGCGATCGGCGGCAATCCTGAGGCGGCCGAGCTCGCCGGCATCAAGACCCGCTGGGTGACGGTGCGTATCTTTGCGCTGATGGGCATCCTGGCGGCAATCGCGGCTGCGATTTCCACCGCCCGCCTTAATGCCGCAACCAACTCGCAGGGCACGCTCGACGAGCTTTACACGATCGCTGCCGCCGTGATCGGCGGGACGTCGCTGGCGGGCGGCACCGGCACGATCGCCGGCGCCATGCTCGGCGCGCTGGTCATGCAATCGCTGCAATCCGGCATGGTTCTCGCGCATGTCGACACACCGCTGCAGAGCGTCGTCGTCGGCACCGTTCTCGTCGTGGCGGTCTGGCTCGACACCGTCTATCGCGCCCGTGCCAAGTGAGAGGAGCCCTAAACATGGCTGATCAACGCACTCCCCTCGTGGAACTGAAAAACATCTCGATCTCCTTCGGCGGCATCCACGCCGTGGACAACGCCTCGGTCGATCTCTACCCCGGCGAAGTGGTCGCCCTTCTCGGCCATAACGGCGCCGGCAAATCGACGCTGATCAAGATCCTCTCCGGCGCCTATAAGCGCGACAGCGGCGATATCCTGATCAATGGCGAGCCGGCCGACATCCGCAACCCGCGCGATGCCAAGAAATACGGCATCGAGACGATCTACCAGACGCTGGCCGTGGCCGACAATGTCGACGCCGCCGCCAACCTCTATCTCGGCCGCGAGCTGAAGACCCGCTGGGGCACGCTCGACGACGTGGCGATGGAGGCCTCGGCCCGCGAAGTGATGGGGCGGCTCAACCCCAACTTCAAGCGCTTCAAGGAGCCGGTGAAGGCGCTTTCCGGCGGCCAGCGGCAATCGGTGGCGATCGCCCGCGCCATCCTCTTCAACGCCCGCATCCTGATCATGGACGAGCCGACGGCAGCCCTTGGGCCGCAGGAGACGGCGCAGGTGGGCGAGCTGATCAAGCAGCTGAAGAAGGAAGGCATCGGCATCTTCCTCATCAGCCACGACATCCACGACGTCTTCGACCTCGCCGACCGCGTCTCGGTGATGAAGAACGGCCAGTTGGTGGGCCACGCCCGCACCGAGGATGTGACCAAGGACGAAGTGCTGGGGATGATCATCCTCGGCAAGGTGCCGCCCAAAGCCATCCCCGGCCCCGGCGCCATGCAGATCTGATCGCCGCCAAGGCGCCCTGCCCCGACAACCCCGCTCCGCCGCCCGCAAGGCCGGCGGAGTTTTTTGTGCGCAGCGCGGGAGCTGACGAATAAAAACACCCTGCAAACCGCAAGCATCGGTATTTCTGAGAATTTCGCGATTGAAGCGGGCCGCAAGCTAGGCTAAGAACCACCCATCGGACAGGCGATTCAAACCGCCTCAGGCATGCACCCGTAGCTCAGCTGGATAGAGTGTTGGATTCCGATTCCAAAGGTCACAGGTTCGAATCCTGTCGGGTGCGCCATTTTTCCTTGGGTCTGTTCTGGACACATAGGTTACGGTTTATTCCTAAGACATAGGTAACACTTTCGCGCCGACAGGGTTCGGCAGCGGTTCGAGCCTGCATGTCTCTCATTCCAGCGATGACCTGCCACTGCGAATTTCCTCCAGAATTGATTAGAGTCCGGCCCATCAAAGGACGGACGAATGAAGAAGCAGAGATTTACCGAAGAGCAGATAATTGCGGTACTGAAGGAGCAGGAGGCAGGCGCGAAGGCGGCCGACCTCTGCCGTAAGCACGGGATTTCGGAAGCGACGTTTTACAACTGGAAAGCCAAATACGGTGGTATGGAAGTGTCCGAGGCCAAGCGGCTGAAGGCGCTTGAGGACGAGAACGCCAGGCTGAAAAAGCTGCTGGCCGAACAGATGCTGGATGCGGCCGCGCTCCGCGAGCTTCTTGCAAAAAAATGGTAGGGCCTGCCGCCAAGCGTGAAGCCGTCACGCATCTGAAGGCCGTGATGGGTCTTTCGGAGCGGCGGGCCTGCCAGATCATATCCGCCGACCGCAAGACGGTGCGTTATCGGTCC
>NZ_LOKU01000022.1:0-80176 GCF_002211295.1 Rhizobium sp. N122
GCCTTTAACCCGCAAGGCGCGTTGACTGGTATTACCGACGCCCCAAATGTGCCGGTAGAAAAGGCGCTGGAGCCGATCGTCGAACGCGGCCCGAAACTGCACCAGGCCGGCGAAGCCGGTTACCGCTGAGGAGCATCCATGCGACTACTCGTTCTTGGCACCGGAGTGATGGCGAAAAACCAGCTTGCCCGCTTCTCCCTCATCGACGGCGTGACGGTGGTCGGCGCCGTCGACACGGATCCCGAGCGGCTTTCGGCCTTCGCCGACAAGTTCAACATCGAAAAGCGGTTTCTTTCATTGGAGGAGGCGATCGCCTGGGGTGAATTCGATGCGGCGACGAACGTCACGCCCGACCGCATTCATCACCCGACGACGATGGCGCTGATTGCCGCGGGCAAACATGTGTTCTGCGAAAAGCCGCTGGCGGAGAATTATGCAAAGGCGCTGGAGATGACGGAGGCGGCCGAAAAGGCCGGCGTCATCAACATGGTGAACCTGACCTACCGCAATGTCGCGCCGTTGCAGCGGGCTCGCGAGATGGTACTCGCCGGCGAGCTCGGCACGATCAGGCATGTGGAAGCCTCCTATCTGCAGAGCTGGCTGGTGTCGCGCGCCTGGGGCGATTGGCGGACGGAATCGACCTGGCTGTGGCGGCTTTCCACCGGCCACGGCTCGAACGGCGTACTTGGCGACGTCGGCATTCATATCCTCGATTTTGCCGCCTATGGCGCCGCGACCGACATCGACCACGTCTTCGCGCGGCTGAAGACCTTCAACAAAGCGCCGGGCGGCCAGATCGGCGAATATATGCTGGATGCCAATGACAGCTTCACCATGTCGGTCGATTTCGCCAACGGCGCGCTGGGCGTCATTCACGCCAGCCGCTGGGCCACGGGCCATCTGAACGAGCTGAAGCTGCGCATCTACGGCGAAAAAGGCAGCCTCGAGGTCATCCATCGTCCCCGCGGTTCCGAGTTGCATGGCTGCCTCGGCGAAAGTGTCGAAACCGCCACCTGGACGCAGATCGAGGTTGAACCGGTGGCGACCAACTACGAGCGTTTTGCCGAGGCCGTCGCAAGCGGCATCCAGCCCGACCCGAATTTCCGCCACGCCGCCAATCTGCAGAAGGTGCTGGATCTCGCCATGGTGACCGAGCGCGAGCGGCGCGAGCTGAAAGTCTGATCTGCTTTGGGATGAGGTGTAACGGGCAAGGACAAGCGGCATGAAAAGCCTTCTGACAAGCTGGCCGCTTTGGGCGCTTCTTTCCGCCGGCTTTGCAGCGCTCACGGCGATTTTCGCCAAGGTCGGCGTCGAGAACGTCAATTCCGACTTCGCGACGTTCATTCGCACCATCGTCATCCTGCTGGCGGCGACGATGATGGTCTCCATTTCAGGCAGTTGGCAGGAGCCGTCTTCCGTGTCGAGCAGGAGCTGGCTCTTCCTGGCGCTGTCCGGCCTTACCACGGGCGCCTCCTGGATTTGTTATTTCCGTGCTCTGAAGCTCGGGGATGCTGCCCGTGTCGCGCCGATCGACAAACTATCCGTCGTCTTCGTCGCCGTCTTTGCGGTGCTGTTCCTCGGCGAGCGTCTGACGCCTCCGAACTGGCTCGGCGTCGTCATGATTGCGGGAGGTGCCGTGCTCGTCGCTTACAGGGCATGAACCCGGGCATCGAGCACAATTGCGTTTCGTAAACACACGAAAAAAGACCCCGCCGAAGCGGGGCTGGAGGTTGCCGCGCCGCAGCAGGCGGCGTCGGCGATCTGAACGTTCTTTGATTTATTCGATGACCTGCACCACGCGATGGGTGCGGGGTTCGACGATCACATGCTGGTTGTTGATGACCGTATAGGCGTATTTCGGATTATCCGGCACCGGTGTTACCACGACATCGGCCGGCAGCGGCTTGCCGACGACGATCGGTTCCTGGACGACCACCGAGGCAGTCGGGGCCGGCTGCTGCTGGACATAGGTGACAACCTCGCGCGGCGGCGGATCGACAACGGCGCCGGCGACACCGCCGGCCACGCCGCCAATGGCAGCGCCCACGGGGCCACCGACGATTGCGCCGGTGATGGCGCCGCCGGCTGCACCGGTCACGGCGCCATCAGCGAGTGCATTGGTTGCAAGTGACGACAGCGCAAGGGCGCTGGAGACAAGTAGAATCTTGTACATTTTGCTTCTCCTTTGCTGGGGTTGCGTTTGGGTAACGACCACGCCAATCCGAGGTTCCGGCAGGAGAGAGTCACGCTTTGGAAGGCCGGTTCACATTCTGTGAGGCGGCCCAGATCATCCGCCGCGATGGGATTATTCCAGCCGCCGGCGGAAGAGCCAGGCGGCGGCGCTGAGGGTGACGGCGGCGATCAGCGCCAGCGGGATCGTCTGGTTCACCACCTCGCTCAAGGGGATATCCTTGAGGAAAACGCCTTTGACGATCACCAGGAAATAGCGCAGCGGGTTGATCAGGGTCACCGGCTGCAGCCACGCCGGCATGTTCTCGATCGGCGTCGCGAAGCCTGAGAGCAGCATGGCCGGGACCATGAACAGGAAGGCGCCGAGGATCGCCTGCTGCTGCGTCATCGACAGCGCCGAGATGAAGAGGCCAAGGCCGGCGACCGAGCCAAGATAGAAGATGGCGCTGCCGTAAAGCAGGAACAGCGAGCCGCGCAGCGGCACCTCGAACAGGAAGACGGCGGCCAGGATATAGACGGTGATGTGGAAGAGGCCGATCATCATCGGCGGGATCAGCTTGCCGATCAGGATTTCGTGCATGCGCAGCGGCGAGACCATCAGCTGGTCGAAAGTGCCGAGCTCGCGCTCACGGGCGATCGACAAAGCCGTGACGATCAGGCCGATCAGGAGCGCGATGCTGGCGATCAGGTTCGGCACCATGAACCATTGATAGGTGAGGTTGGGGTTGAACCAGTTGCGCGGCGCCGATGAGACGATGCCGGCACCGGCGCGTCTGCCGGCCGGTGTTTCCGCGGCAAGGGCGCCGCCGATCTGCGAGAGGTAACCGGCGACGATCTGCGAGGCGTTCGAGCGGCGGCCGTCGAGCACCACCTGCAGATCAACAGGCGTTCCCGCCTCGATATTGCGCGAGAAATCCGGGCCGATCTCGATCGCCGCGATGGCCGTCTGGCTATCGATCGCCATCCTGATATCCGCCTGGCTTCCCGCCATCTCGATCCGCCGGAAGGTCGGCGAACCGTCGATACGCTCGATCAGTTCCTGGCCCCAGTGACCGCTGTCGCGGTTGAGGATCATGACGTCGACATTGCGGACTTCCAATGTTGCGGCATAGGAGAAGACGAGAAGCTGGACGATCGGCGGGCCGATCAGGATGGCGCGGCCTTTGGGGTCGCGCAGCACGGCGAGCAGTTCCTTGACGATGAGGGCGTAAAGCCTTGTCCACATCTCAGCCGATCCTCTTTCGCGTGCTGCGCGCTGCAAGCACGAACATGACGGCGCCGATCGTCAGCATGACGAAGATCGCGCGGCCGAACATCGGCCAGATGTCGCCGGCGAGGAAGACCGTCTGCAGGCTGGGGATCAGGTAACGCGCCGGCACGATGAAGGTGATCCATTGGATGACGGCAGGCATGGAATTGATCTCGAAGAGGAAGCCCGACAGCAGGAAGGCTGGCAGGAAGGCTGATATCAGCGCCAGCTGCGAGGCGAGGAACTGGTTCTTCGTTGCCGTCGAGATCAACAGGCCCTGGCCGAGCGCCGGGATCAGGAAGGCGGCCGACAGGGCGTAAAGGGCGGCGACGGAGCCGCGGAACGGCACGCCGAAGAGGAAGACCGCCAGCAGCACGCAGAGCGTCATCGAGGTGAGGCCGAGCAGAAAATAGGGCAGGATCTTGCCGGTGAGCAGTTCGACCGCCGTCACCGGCGTCGCCATCATCGCCTCCATGGTGCCGCGCTCCCATTCGCGGGCGACGACAAGCGAGGTCAGAAGTGTGCCGACCAGCGTCATGACGATGGCGATTGAGCCGGGCACGAGAAAATTGCGGCTGGTGAGCTCCGGATTGAACCAGAAGCGCTGCTCGACCGCGATGGCGGGAGTGTGGGAGGCGATATCAGCCTGCCGCTGCTGCTCCCAGTTGGCGACAGCGCCCTGGGCGTAATTCTGGACGAAATTGGCGGTGTTCGGGTCGGAACCGTCGACGATCACCTGGATGGCGGGACGGTTGCCGGCGGTGTAGCGCGTGGTGAAATCGGCCGGTATGACGACGATGCCGCGCACCTTGCCGAGCACGAGTTCTTCCTCGAACAGGCGCCGGTCGCGGCCCATTGCGACATCGAAATAGCGTGAGGCCTGGAAGCTGGCCGACAGGTCCTGGGTCAGCGGCGTCAGTTCTTCGGTCACGAGGCCGATGCGGGTGCGGGTGGTATCGAGCGAAACGCCGTAGCCGAAGAGAAAGAGCAGGATCAGCGGCAGCACGAAGGCAATGAGGATGCTGCTCGGATCGCGGATCGCCTGGAAGCTTTCCTTGCGCACGAGGGCAAAAAGACGCCGCAGCCGGCCACGTCCGAGGGGGGAGGCGCTCATGCGGCGTCCTCCGCTTCCGATTGCTGCACCAACGCGATGAAGGCGTCCTCCATCGTCGGATCCGGCTGCTCTTTCGTCGCCACTCGTGCCTTTAACTCATCGGGCGAGCCAAGCGCGATCGAGCGGCCGCGATAGATCAGCGAGATGCGGTCGCAATATTCCGCCTCGTCCATGAAATGGGTGGTGACGAGCACGGTGACGCCTTTTTCGACAAGCGCGTTGATATGCGTCCAGAACTCGCGCCTTGTGATCGGATCGACGCCCGATGTCGGCTCGTCCAGGAAGAGGGCGCGCGGCTCATGCATGACGGCGCAGGCTAGCGCCAGGCGCTGCTTGAGGCCGAGCGGCAGGTCCTTGGCGGGCTCGCGGGCGTGGCGGCCGAAATCGAAAATGCCGGCCATCAGCGCGATGCGCTCGCGCTTGCGCTGCCCGCGAAGGCCATAGACGCCGGCGAAGAATTCGAGGTTCTGCATGACGGTGAGATCGCCATAGAGTGAGAATTTCTGCGCCATGTAGCCGAGCTGGTTGCGGGCCTTTCCGGCATCGCGGCGAAGATCGAAACCGGCGACGCGGCCTTCGCCGCCGGTCGGCTTCAATAGGCCGCAGAGCATCTTGAAGGTGGTGGATTTGCCGGCGCCGTTCGGGCCGAGCAAGCCGAAGATCTCGCCGCGGCGAATATCGAAGCTGATATCCTCGGCAGCAGTGAAATCGCCGAAGCGCTTGGTCAGGCCCTTGGCCTCGATCACCGGCCGGTCGCCCTCGGCCTTCAGCGGCTCTTGCGCTTCGGCAAGCCTGGAGCGGCCGCCGGGGCCGCCGCCCAGCATGTCGACAAAGGCATCCTCGAAGCGGGGCGAGGCGGGGGCGAGCGTTGCCCCGTCGCCGGCCTTGCCGATATCGGGTTTTTTGTCCTCGGCCGCCACCAGACGGATCGCTTCGCCCTGGATCACGCCGTCGATGACGCCATCGGCCTGCAGGAGCTCGGCAAGCACCTGCCGGCGGCGCCCGCTGACATCGGACACCCTGAAGACCCGGTCGTTGACGCGCTCGGTCAGCTCAGCGGGTTTTCCCGAGAAGAGCAGTTTTCCCTGGTTCAGCAGCAGCACGTGGTCGCAGGCTTCCGCCTCGTCGAGATAGGCGGTCGACCAGAGCACGCCGATGCCTTCCTTCGTCAGGTTCTCTACCATTTTCCAGAGGTCGCGGCGCGAGATCGGATCGACACCGACGCCGGGCTCGTCGAGCAGCAGCAAGCGTGGTTTTTTGAGAAGTGCGCAGGCAAGGCCGAGCTTCTGCTTCATGCCGCCGGAGAGTTTTCCGGCGAGCCGGCTGGTGAAGCGTTTGAGGTCAGTGAAGGTCAGCAGTTCGTCGAAGGTGCTGGTGCGCTCGCTTTTCGGCAAGCCGCGCAGATCGGCATAGAGATCGAGGTTTTCCTGCACCGAGAGGTCCTCATAGAGGCCGAAGCGCTGCGGCATGTAGCCGATCGCCGCCTGGATGCCGGCGGCATTTTTCCTGGTATCGAAGCCGAGAACCTCCACCGTCCCCGTGTCGGGCAGCATCAGGCCGGTCATCAGGCGGATCAGCGTCGTCTTGCCGGCGCCGTCAGGGCCGACGAGGCCGGTGATCGCACCGCCGCCGATGACGCCGGAGACGGCGTCGAGGGCGGGAGGCGCATCGCCGAAGCGCTTGGTGACGCCGTCGATGCGGACGAGCGGCTTGTCGTCCCAATCTGTCTGGGGGGCGGGCTTGGCGGCGGTCATCGTCCGTCTGCCGCCGGCTGGGAAAGCCGCACCGTGACTGGCATGCCCTGGCGCAGATCCGGGCCGGGCTTGTCGATGACGATCCTCAGGCGATAGACGAGATCGGTCCGGAGCTCCGGCGTCTCCACCGATTTCGGGGTGAATTCGGCGACCGGCGAGATGAAGCCGATCGTGCCTTCATAGGGTTTGTCGGGCGCCGTATCGGAGGCGACGGAAACCTGCATGCCGGGGTGGATGCGGCCGAGATCGGGCTCGGCGACATAGCTGCGCACCCAGACGGGCTCGGTCAGCGACAGCACGAAGACGGTATCGGCCGGCGAGACGATCGCGCCGTTCTCCCGCACCCGCGAGAGAATGACGCCGTCGTTCGGCGCGCGCAGTTCGGTGTCCGTGAGTGAGGTGCGGGCCGCGGCGAGTGTTGCCTCCGCTGCCTTTACCTGCGCATCGGCGGCGGCGATATCCTCGATGCGCGAACCTTCCTGCAGCAGCTTCAGCGCCTCGTTGGCGGACTGCGAACGGGCGGCGGCCATCGCCTTTGCGGCGGTCGCCTGATCGAGCGTCGCTTCGGAAATCGTGCCCTGTGGACGCAGTTGGCGGGCGCGGTCATAAGCGAGGTTGGCATTTTCGAGATCGGCGAGGCTTTCGTCATAGGCGGCGCGCGCCTGGGCGATCTCAGTCGGGCGAGGGCCTGCCTTCAGCTTGTCGAGGGTTGCCCGAAGGGCGGCGGCGTTGGCCTCGCCGGAGCGAACGGCGAATTCATAGGGTGCGGCGTCGAGCTTCGCCAGCACCGTTCCGCTTTTGACCACGTCGCCTTCGTCGACGCGGAGTTCGGAGAGGCGGCCGCTGACGCGGAAGCCGAGCGACACCTGGCGGATATCGACATTGCCGTAAAGGACGAATTCGCGGCGGGCCTCGGGCAGCCAGCCGAGCTTTTCGGGCAGGCCGTACCACCAGGCGGCGCCTACCGCTACGAGAAGAAGCAGGGCGACGGGGACGAGGCGTTTCATGCCGCACCTCCCTTTGGCGGGCCGAGCACATCGACCAGTTCGGCGGCAAGACCGCGTAAGATTTCCACCTGTTCCGGGCCGACGGCCTCCCATTCCATCTGGGCAAGCACGGCTGCGTGGGTGACGCGAAAGACGAGGATGCTGCCCATAAGGTTGAAGGTGCGCAGGCGCACATGTTCGGAGGCGGGATCTTCACGCAAGATGGCGCCGATCAGCCGCCGGCCCATCTCGATCATCGGCCGCATGATGCCCTGATAAACCCTTGCGAAGGCTTCGGTCGGCTCCATCTGCTCGCGGATCAGAAAGCGCGCCCAGGATTCGGATTCCTTGCCGACGAAAAGCGTCACCATGGTCTGGAGAATTTCCGTGAGGAAGAGACGGGCTTCGCTGTCGCCGAGCGTTTCGCCGGCAGCGTCGATCGCCATGAGATGCGTGCCGATACGCGCCCGCATGTCGCCGACATGCGTATCGATGCGGGCCATCAGATATTCGGCGGTGGCGATGTAAAGCCCTTCCTTGCTGCCGAAATAATAGGGGATCGCCTGCAGGTTGACGCCGGCGGCTTCGGTCAGCTGGCGTGTCGACGCGCCGTCAAAGCCGTAGCGGCCGAAGACGTCGAGGGCGGCGGCCAACATCTTCTGCCGCGCGGCGTCGGCCCGGGCGGATGCTGGCGGAGTTTGGGTGTCGCTTTCCTGGTTCATGAGAGTTTTATAACGCTGATCGCAAAATAAGTCAATCGATTGATATATTTTGCCGAGAAGCGGCCCGAACTGTGGAGCTTTTCACGAGGCTCGCAACCACGCCGGCCAAAAAAATTCGCCGATTTTTTCTATTTTTGCGCTCATTTTTCGACACAAAACGGCCTTGCTCTTTCCGTATTGCCGATGCGATGCGTATCCAAATTTATATTATTGCGCTGCTGTTGAGCGCCATCATGTGGTCGATCTCGTTCGATGCGGCGCGGGAATCCTATCATGCCGCGCAAAGTGCGGGATTAATGCCGAACCTGCATATCAACAAGAAGCTGGATCGCGTTCTTTAGGCTGCAGTCAGCGTCCATGTCATCGACATCGCGCCGATCTTGCCTTGGCGACCTCGCAGCCGAGCAAGCGTTTTCCCGTGTGTCCCGAGACGATCGGGAGAGAAAACCGAATTTCATAAAATTTGACTGATCGGCTTAAAAGCCCTGCAAATACTGATGTGTAGAGTGGTCTCATGAAAGCGACCGAAGCGTGGACAGACGCGTCGATCGTTTGGAGGCGGGCGAAGTAAAGCCCGCCGATCCGCAAATGGGGACTTCGACATGCACAAAATTCTTGCCGCCATCGCTTTGACTTTGACCATCGCCGGCGCCGCCGGGCCGGCGCTTGCCATCGGTCCCGCCAGCCTTGGCCGCGACCTGATGTACACCTCCGCCATCGGCCACTCGCCCGAAACTCCGTTGACGACACGCGCCGGTTTCGTGCGCCCCGGCGTTCCCTTCGTCCTGCGCAGCCCTGCTCAAATTGAGGGCGAGGACTATCAGCTCAAGGCCTATTCGCAGAAGCTGACCGTTGTCGTCGAGTATGTGTTTTCGAAGGCGGCTGACGCGGTGCAGACGGTGACGTTTCTGCGCTGATATTCCGGTCGCAGGAAGCAATTCGTGTCGGCAATCGAGGTAAGCTAGGCGCCGAGCTCGCCGCGGACATCGAGATACCAGTCGACAAAGGCTTTGACGCCGACATCCAAAGTCGTATCCGGCTTGTAACCGGTCAGCGCCACGAGCAGATCGGGGGCCGCGAAGGTGCGCGGCACGTCACCCTTCTGCATCGCCAGCATCTTGCGGATGGCAGGACGGCCGAGCGCCTTTTCCACCGTTTCGACGAAATCCATCAGGCTGACCGGCTGGCCGCCGCCAATATTGACGACCCGAAAGGGCGCCTGGCGCGAAAGCGTTTCGATGGCCGCATTGCCCAGACGGTTGTCCTCGCCAGGGGCGATTGCCGACAGCCTGACGATCCCCTCAACGAGATCGTCGATATAGGTGAAGTCACGGCTCATATTACCTTCGCCGTAGATTTCAATCGGCTGGTCTTCGAGCATGTTCTTGGTGAATTTGAACAGCGCCATGTCGGGCCGGCCCCACGGGCCATAAACGGTGAAGAAGCGAAAGGCCGTGGTCGGGATCTTGTGCAGATGAGCATAACTATGCGCCATCAGCTCCATCGATTTCTTCGTCGCGGCATAGATGGTCAGCGGCTCGTCGGCGCGATCGGTCTCGTGAAAGGGAACGGTCGCATTGGCGCCGTAGATCGATGACGTCGAGGCCAGCATCAGATGACGGATTTCGACGCGCCGCGCAATTTCCATGATGTTCCACGAGCCTTCGACATTCGATCGAAGATAGGCCTCGGGATTTTCCAGGCTGTAACGCACGCCGGCCTGGGCGGCGAGGTGGATCAGGATGTCGGGCTTCGCCGCGACAACCGCTGCCTCCAGCGCTTCACGATCCTCGAGCATAGCGATGACCGGTTTGAAGGCTGGGAATTGGGAGAGTGCTGCATGGCGCATCTCCTTGAGCTTGACGTTGTAATAAGGAGTGAGGCCGTCAAAGCCGGTGACTTCGTGCCCTTCCTGCAGCAGGCGCCTGGCCAGATGAAAACCGATAAAGCCGGCAGTCCCGGTAATGAAGTAGCGCATTCCCACCTTCTTTCGGCTCACTGCCGACGGCAAAAGCCGATTCCGTATCGCGTGCCCCCACTTACAAGATAAGAAGAGGCCGAGTCGATAGATCTTTGAAAGAGAAGGCCGCGGCCGCCATGGTTGCGGTCGTCGGTTTATCAGTCCCTTGTCCGGCCTGATGACGGCGGGCCGTCGCTATCGTCCGAAGGCCGGCCGCGGCCATCGGCTGCCATGCTGCGTTGCGACATGTCGGCCTGCATGTTATGGCCGGCGTGTCGTCTGCAAGCAGGTCAGGATCGATGAGAGAGATAATTTATTGGATTCTCTGCGCGTTTCTGACCGTTGCCATCGCGATCGTGTCGTTACGCTATGTCACGAACTTCTGGCTGCTGTCCTTTCTCTACAGCTTCCAGGTCCACTTCGGCGTCCTCTTTGTTGCCGCCAGCCTGATCATTCTGGCTGTCAGGCGACACACTTACGGCTTTGTTCTTCTGTTTGTCTCGCTTGTTCTCGTCGCTCACGGCGTCGTCATGCTGCGCGAGTTTTCCGAGGATGACGCAAACACGGACAGGCCGCCGCTTTTTCGTCTGATGTCGTTCAATATCGCGATCGACAACTGGAAAAACTCGACCGCCATCACCGACATGGTGATCGCGTCGAATGCCGATGTCGTCAATTTGCTCGAAGCCAAGCCGCTGACCTTCCATCTGCAGCAATTGTTCAAGGCCTATCCCTATCATATCGGTTGCGACACGGGGAAGGATACCTGCGATACGCTGGTGCTGTCCAAACGGCCTTTCGTCAACCGGCAGGTCGCAAGCATGGGCAGTCTGCGAAAAGACAGGCTGGTAATATCGAGCGTCGACTTCGGCGGCGAAACCATCAATCTGGTTTCGGCGCATCTGACCAAACCATACTTCGACGATTTCCAGATGGCTGAATTGGAAGATCTCGCCAAAGCGCTTGGTTCGATCGAGGGCCCTCTGGTGCTGTCAGGTGATTTCAACTCTTCGTCGATCGCCCCGAGCATCCAGGCTTTCCTGCGCAAACAGGGACTGAAGACGATCGCACCCGAACCGGCGACATGGCCGATTGCTGCCGGCTCATTGGGGATCGCCATCGACCATATATTTGTGCGGCCGCCGCTTCATCTGACATCGCTGAGACGTCTCGATGACAATCTTGGCTCTAACCATTCCGGTCTGATCGCCGAATTCGTTCTCGACAGGGACGGTGAACCTGCACCGGCAGAATAGGCTGCCGGGCAAAGTCAAAATTTCGTCCTGCCGCCTTTCTTGTCGATCATCTGAAATTTCTCGCCGTCGGTCTTCACGCTGACGCAGTCGGTCGACTTGTTGGGAAACCGGACGCACACCTGGCCATTGGTTATTTTGTAGCCATTCCTGTTGCCCTGGCGATATTCGTAACCGTTGCTGCTTTCTTTCAGCTCCGACGTGCCCGGCAGATGCTCGCGGATTTCAGCCTCGCTTGCGGTCCGCATCTTTCCGGGTTCGGCCAACGCCATTCCCGGTGTCATGATCGCAAGAAGTCCGGCGAGGGCGGGCAAGATACGCATCAAGGGATCTCCGGTCATGACTTTCGGTACATCCATTCTACGGGATTTCCGATAGCGAGTTCAACAGCGATGGCGGTCGCGCCGGAAAAGGCGGCCCATTGTTCGGGGCCGGCCAGCCCGGCGGCGACGTTACGTTCTTCCGAATTCATCGACGATGCGGATGATGTCGTCCTCGCCGAGATAGGAGCCCGTCTGCACCTCGATGAGCTCGAGGACGATCTTGCCGGGATTGGCGAGACGATGGACTTCGCCGAGCGGAATATAGACGCTTTCGTTCTCGCGCAGCATTCGCACGGTCTCGCCAACCGTCACCTCGGCCGTTCCCTTGACGACGACCCAATGTTCGGAGCGATGGTGGTGTTTCTGCAGCGAAAGCTTCTTGCCCGGGGTCACGAAGATGCGCTTCACCTGGAACCGATCGCCGTTGAAGATCGAGGTATAGCCGCCCCAGGGCCGGTAGGATGTCGGGTGGGTTTCGGTGAATTTCGCCGTCGCCGACGAAGAGGCCAGCATCTTGACCAATTGCCCGACATTCTGGCTATCTTTGAGCGGTCCGACATAGACGGCGTCCTCGCTGGCGATAACGGCGACATCCTCCATGCCCTGGACGGCAAGATGCACGCCGTGGGTCATGACGAGCGAGTTGCGGGTATTGATGACGGTGGTGTTTGCAGCGGCGACATTGCCGTTGTCGTCGCGGGCGCCTGATTTCCAGACAGCATCCCAGCTTCCCATATCAGACCATTTGAACGGCGAGGGGACCACGGCGGCCTTGGAAGTCTTTTCCATGATCGCGTAGTCGATGGAGATGTCGGGGCTCTTGGCGAAATGATCGGCGTCGAGGCGGGTAAAGTCGAGGTCGCGGCTTGCCTTGGAAACGGCCTTGCTCGCCGCTTTCAGCACATCCGGCGCATATTCCTGCAGTTCGGCGATGAGCTCCGCCACCGGGAACATGAAGATGCCGGAGTTCCAGTAGAAGCCGCCGTCGGCGAGCATTTTCTCGGCTTTTTCCAATGCCGGTTTTTCCACAAAACGGCTGACCTTGTGGGCGCCGTTTTCGAGCGCATCGCCGATTTCGATATAGCCGTAACCGGTTGCCGGCTCGGTGGGCGTGATACCGAAAGTGACGAGCTTGCCATCGGCTGCGGCATTCCGGGCGATGCGGATGCAATCGAAATAGCTCGTGTCGGCGAGGATCTCGTGATCCGAGGCGAGCATCTGGATGATGGTGTCCTTGCCGAAAAGCTCGGAAGCAAGGGTGGCAGCGGCGGCCACCGCTGCGGCGGTGTTGCGGGCGACCGGCTCGAGCAGCACGGCGGCAAGCGGGACAGCCAGCGCGCGGGCCTGCTCGGCGACCAGGAAGCGAAATTCCTCATTGGTGACGACGATCGGCGCTTCATAGAGCTCCGGGTTGGAAACGCGTTCGAGCGTATCCTGAAACAGCGTTTTGTTGCCGACGAACTGGATGAACTGTTTCGGGGCGGTGGCACGGGAAAGCGGCCAGAGCCGCGTGCCTTTGCCGCCGGCCATGATCACGGGAACGATTTTCTGCGTCATAGGCGGGTTCCTTGAAAAAAGCTTGTTCGTGGCATGTTTAGCGGGCGTCTGCCCAGTCCGTTATTCGGGCGAGCCCCGTCTTCAGCAGATTCAGGGCTGCGGCTTCGCTCCCCGCTTCGACGTAGCAACGCATTTCCGGCGCATTGCCGGAGGGGCGGAAATGAATGATCCTGCCGTCTTTCAGCGTCACACGCAGGCCGTCGATATCGGATTTCGCCGCCACCTCGCCGATCGGCTGCAGGAAGGCGCCAAGATTTTCATCGGAGCTGCGCAGATGCGCCATCAGCGCAGCACTCGTCTCCACCGGGAAATTTTCCAAGCGATCGGCGGCGGCGAAGGGCAGATGATAGGAGGCGGCAACGGCCGAAAGCGGCTGCCGGCGAGCGGCGGCGAGCGACAGGATCGCAAGCATGGGGAGAAAACAATCGCGCGTCGGCAAGGCGCGCACTGATCCGCCGTTGATATCGAAAGGGGTTGCGGTCAGCAGTCCGCCATTGGCCTCAAAGCCCATGACGTGATCCTTGCCGGCGGCCACGGCCTCTTCCATGCCTGATATGACGAAGGGCGAGCCGACGCGGGTGCGCCTGACGGCGAAGGAGCCGGCGGCCTCGATGCCGGAATTTGAAGTAACAGGTGTCACGACCGTGCCGGCACCGAGAAAATTGGCTGCGACAAGGCCGAGAAGGTCGCCGCGCAGCGGCGTGCCGGTTTCGTCTGCGACCAGCGGGCGGTCGCCGTCGCCATCGGTCGAGACGATCGCATCGAACTTGTGCTCGGACACCCAACGCTTCATCAGCGCGACCGTCTCGTCGGAAACGGCTTCGGTGTCGACGGGAATGAAACTCTCCGAACGGCCGAGAGCGGTGATCTCGGCGCCGTAATGGGCGAGAACGTCAACCAGCAGGTCGCGGGCGACGGTGCTGTGCTGGTAGACGCCGATCTTCATGCCGGATAGCGCGCCTTGCGGCAGCAGGGCGGCATTGCGTTGGAAAAAGAGCTGCCGGCAGATCGCCTCATGATCTTCGGTCTGGGCGGGCGCCTCTGCAACGGTCTCGCCTGTTCGGTCGATCTCGGCCGCAAATGCGGTGATCTCAGCCTCGTCCGATTTGTCGATCTCGCCGTCCGGGCGATAGAACTTGATGCCGTTGCGGTCTGCCGGAATATGCGAGCCCGTCACCATCAGGCATGCAGCGTTGCTGTCGAGGCCATAAAGGGCAAGAGCTGGCGTCGGGACATTGCCGCAGTCCAATACCCGGAAACCGAGCGCGGCGAGTGCGCCGGCGCAATTTCCCGAGATATCGGGGCTCGAATCGCGAAAATCGCGGCCGATCAGAATGGCATCTCCGACCTCAGCCTTGCCGGTCCGCAGCAGATATTTTCCGAACGCGGTTGCATAAAGCGCAGAGGCGCGTCCCTTGAGATCCACTGAAAGTCCGCGAAGGCCGCTCGTGCCGAATTTCATCTGAAGACATGTCCCCGGTTTATCATCACGGTTCTACTCAGGCCGCCTGCCGGCGTAAATACCGAAGCCGTCATATAGTTAAACACGGACGACCGTGTCTCGGAAGCCTCTCGCAATCCTCTCTCGTCTATCCCAAAGGCGTAGACGCATTGCAGGGCCGGCAGCCATTGCAGCGTAGATCGATTTTGTTAGAACCGTGTGTCCGTTGTTTCGTCATATGCGAAGGGTTTGCTGGATGAGCGATACGTCAATCAATCTCGAAGAGAGCTGGAAAGCCGCCTTGGCGACGGAGTTCTCGAGCCCCTATATGCAGCAGCTAAAATCCTTTCTGGTCACGCAGAAGCAGGTCGGCAAGCGGATTTTCCCCCGGGGCAGCGAGTATTTCCGCGCCCTGGACCTGACGCCGATCTCCAGCGTCAAGGTCGTCATTCTTGGCCAGGACCCCTATCACGGGCTGGGGCAGGCACACGGGCTGTGCTTCAGCGTGCGGCCGGGGGTTCGCATCCCGCCCTCCCTCGTCAATATCTATAAGGAGATGCAGACGGATCTCGGCCTAGCGCCGGCGCGCCACGGTTTTCTCGAACATTGGGCAAGACAGGGCGTGCTGTTGCTGAACAGCGTGCTGACCGTCGAGGAAGGACAGGCGGCTGCGCACCAGGGCAAGGGGTGGGAGCGCTTCACCGACGCGGTTATCCGCAAAGTCAACGACGAGTGCGAATCCGTCGTCTTCATGCTCTGGGGCTCCTATGCCCAGCGCAAGGCGGCTTTTGTCGATACGACGCGGCATCTCGTGCTCAAGGCGCCGCATCCTTCGCCGCTTTCGGCCCATAACGGATTTTTCGGCTGTGGGCATTTTTCGAAGGCGAATAACTTCCTGCAGTCACGCGGGCGCGCGCCGATCGACTGGCAATTGCCGGCCGATGCCCAAGACATTGACTTGTGAACGTCAACGCATCTTCGTTCACTAAAAGAAGACAATGCGTTTTGATCTGGGGGTCTGTTCCCATGGAGGTTCAGCGCGCATCTTAGCCTCATCGAAAGCCCACGAATTGCGGGCAAGAAAGGGGTTTCACATGCTCGATCAGATCAAGGGTTTGCACCACGTCACGTCGATGGCGGAGGACGCCCGGACCAACAATCAGTTCTTCACTAATGCGCTTGGCCTGCGCCGCGTCAAGAAGACCGTCAATTTCGACGCGCCTGACGTCTATCACCTTTATTATGGTGACGAGACCGGCGCGCCCGGCACGGTCATGACCTATTTCCCGTTTCCGAAGATGGCGCAGGGTCGTCCCGGCACCGGCGAGGTCGGCACGACGGTGTTTTCCGTTCCGCAAGGTTCGCTCGGCTTCTGGAACGATCGTTTCAGCACGTTGAATATCGGCGGGCTGAAGGCCGAGGAAAGTTTCGGCGAGAAGCGCCTGAATTTTTCCGGTCCCGACGGTGACGGCTTTGCGCTCGTCGAGGTCAAGGACGATGCCCGCGAGGCCTGGACCCATGGCGGCATCAGCGAGGACCACGCCATTCGCGGCTTCCATTCCGTTGCCATGCGCCTGCGGGATGAAGGCGCCACCGCCGAACTCCTGACATTCATGGGCTACGAGGTCGCCGAGGAACGGGATGGCGTCAAGCGGCTGATCAAGCCTGACGGCAACGGCGCGCATCTCATCGATCTGGAGACCATGCCGAACATTGCCCGCGCGCTTCCCGGCGCCGGCTCCGTCCACCACGTCGCCTTCGCCGTGGAAAACCGCGAGAAGCAGCTCGAAGTGCGCAAGGCGCTGATGGACACCGGCTATCAGGTGACACCGGTGATCGACCGCGATTATTTCTGGGCAATCTATTTCCGCACGCCGGGCGGCGTGCTGTTCGAAGTCGCGACCAATGAGCCGGGCTTTAACCGCGACGAGGATACGGCCCATCTCGGCGAAGCCCTGAAGCTGCCGCAGCAGCACGCCCATCTTCGCGCGCTGCTCGAGCAGCACCTGCAGCCGCTCGAGGCGTAAGGAGAGGCGATATGACCGACACTGGATATGTGCACCGGCTGCATGCCGGTGCACCCGACAAACCCATCCTGCTGGTGCTGCATGGCACCGGCGGCGACGAAAACCAGTTCTTCGATTTCGGCCGGCGCCTGCTGCCCGAAGCGACGGTTCTGTCGCCGCGCGGCGACGTTTTTGAACATGGCGCGGCGCGGTTCTTCCGGCGCACCGGGGAGGGGGTGTACGACATGGCCGATCTTTCCCGGGCGACGGAGAAGATGGCCGCCTATGTCACGGCATTGGCTGGCAAGCATCAGGCTTCCCAGATTCTTGGCCTCGGTTTTTCGAATGGCGCAAACATTCTTGCCAATGTGCTGATCGAGAAGGGGATCTTCGATGCCGCTGTTCTGATGCACCCGCTCATTCCGTTTCAGCCTGAAGCCCAGGCAACTCTGGCGGGGAGAAAGGTGCTGGTGACGGCCGGCCAGCGGGATCCGATCGCTCCCGTCCCGGTGACCGAGGCGCTGTCGGAGCATCTGAAAAATCGCGGCGCTGACGTCAGGACGGTCTGGCATCCGGGCGGCCATGAGATTGCGCCGCTCGAGATCGATGCAGTCCGCGATTTCTTCAGTGGCTATTGATGGAAGGGGCCGCCGGTCGGTGGCGCCGATTTGCGGGCCGGTGAATGCCGGTCCCGCATCTCGGCTGATATGATGGATCGCTAGGGGCGCGGAGGATATTTGCCCCTGATTGCCGTCATATAAAAATTTCCCGGGGATTCCGCCATCGTCAAGCCGACGACGACGCCCTTGGGGACACCTTCATATTCCCGCCTTTGACCGTTTGTCAGATAGACCCGTAGATGCCGGCTGTCTTCGTCGTAGGTGATCGCCTCGATAAGTTTCGAATCAACCGCAGTTTCCACTTTGCACCCCGCAGTTTTGGATCTGAGATTTCCGGTGAGGAATGTCATTCACGCTCGCAATACGCCATCATCATGCGCCGCCGCAGTAGCGTCAAGCATGATAAGCTTAAGCGTTCATTTTTTTCTCTTGGCTCTCGCTATAGTTGATTTATGCAGCTTTTTGGGAGGTGTCGCCTGTGGAAACCCGATTGCCGCAAATTCTCCAGCTCGGAGAACTGGCGACTGACACAGCCGCAGAGCGAACGAATAATATGGTTTAACGCCGAATTAACCCTCATCTACCAAAATACAGCGCAATATTAACCGTGATGCGCTTGCGAAATGACCGAATACAAATTGCCGTTTCTCGCAGCGTAATTTCACGGTCGCGGGAACGTTGCATGAAAAGCTCGCTGCACGTGACGGCGAGGATCAGGTGATTCGATGTCGCTTGGGAGGGGACCGTGCCGGCAGCTATCGGCGACGCTGGGAAAGGGGCTGTCGGTTCACCGCGACGTCCGCACAGCTCTTCACGCCGGGCGGGTTACAATTTCGATAAGGCCGTGGTCAGGCCAACTTCTTTTTGAACACTGCGGCTCATGCCTATGCAGGAATGAGCAGGAAACGGAGCTTTTCCGATTGCCTCAGATGCTGTCGGATCTCATAAATGGGTTACATGTTTAACTATCTCGGGCCGTGGCGACAACAGATACCGATACTGGCTGGTAGCCGCAAAGGACGCGCCCGGCTGACCTTTGCCGAAGGCGAATTCGCTGCGGTCTATGCAATGAGCGATATTCACGGATGTTACAACGAACTCGTCGAGGCGCATCGCCGCATCGAGGAGGATGCCGCGCGCATTCCGGGGCCGAAGCTGATCGTCATGCTCGGCGATTATGTCGACCGCGGGCCTGACTCGAGTGCGGTGCTGGAATTCCTCAGCAAGAGCCCGCCGCCGGGATTTCAGCGTTTCGCTCTCTGCGGCAATCATGACGCGGAACTGGCGAAGCTCTACCGCAAACCGGCGCACATTCTTGAATGGCTCGGCTTTGCCGGGACGGAGACGTTGCGCTCATACGGTATCGATATCGAGCATCTGCTGCAGTCTGCGGCTGGAAGCGACATGATTGCCCGCGTCATTCGCAACATGATCCCCGAGCGGCATATTCAATTCCTGGAATCTCTGCCGATCATGCTGCGGATGGGTAGGGTGGTCTTTGTCCATGCCGGAATCAAACCGGGCATCGACCTCAAGAAGCAGAAGGACAGCGATCTGATGTGGATCCGCCAACCCTTCCTGGATGAAGGGCCGCAGCTTCCGGTCCTCGTGATCCATGGGCATACCCCGGCGCGAACCCCGACATTCGGCCCGCAACGGATCGGCATCGACACCGCAGTTTCGGCGACCGGCCGACTGACCGTTCTGACGATAAAGGGAACGCGGGTCAGGCTTCTCGCCTGAGGCGTCGCGATCTTTCGGTGCGCCAAAAACCAAACGCCGCGGAATTTTGTTCCGCGGCGTCGAGACGATTACCGGTTTACCAGAACCTGTCAGGCGTCTGCCGATTCGTGATAGAGATTGGTGCCGATGCCCGTATAGGCAAAGCCGTGTTTGCGGACCTCGTCGCTGCGGTAAATATTGCGCAGGTCGACCAGGACCGGGGCGCGCATCGACTGCTTCAGGCGATTGAAATCGAGCGCGCGGAACTGGTTCCATTCGGTGACGATGACAAGCGCATCCGCACCAGCGGCCGCTTCATAAGGACCACTCGCATAGTCGATGTTCTCGATAACCTTGCGGGCGTTCTCCATGCCCTCGGGATCGTAGCCGACCACCAGGGCGCCGGCGTCCTGCAGGGTCTGGATGACGGCAATCGCCGGGCTGTCGCGCATGTCGTCGGTGTTCGGCTTGAAGGTCAGGCCGAGAATCGCGATCTTCTTGCCGCGAATGTCTCCGCCGACGGCCGAGATGACTTTACGTCCCATGGCTCGCTTACGGTTGTCGTTGATCGAGATCGTCGTCTCGATAAGCCGCACCGGCGCGTCGTAATCCTGCGCCGTCTTGGCAAGGGCAAGCGTATCCTTGGGGAAGCACGAACCGCCGTAACCTGGGCCGGCATGCAGGAACTTGGCGCCGATACGGCCATCGAGACCGATGCCGCGCGAAACGTCCTGGACGTTTGCATCAACCCGTTCGCAGAGATCGGCAATCTCGTTGATGAAGGTGATCTTCATCGCGAGGAATGCATTGGCAGCATATTTGATCAATTCCGAGGTGCGGCGGGTGGTGAAGACCAGGGGTGCCTGGTTGAGGTAAAGCGGGCGGTAGACCTCGGTCATGGCTTCGCGTGCCCGGTCGTCATTCAGCCCGACGACGATACGGTCGGGACGCTTGAAATCTTCGATCGCCGCGCCTTCGCGCAAAAATTCCGGATTGGAAACGACGGCGACATCCGCTGCAGGATTGGTTTCGCGCATGATGCGCTCGACTTCGTCGCCGGTGCCGACCGGCACCGTCGACTTGGTGACGATCACGGTGAAGCCTTCCACATAGGTGGCAATCTCGCGCGCGGCGGCGTAGACATAGGAGAGATCCGCGTGGCCGTCGCCGCGCCGGGATGGCGTGCCGACCGCGATGAAGACGACGTCGGCGCTACGGACGCTTTCGCCGACATCCGTCGAAAACGACAGCCGGCCCGTGCTGGTATTTTCCGCGACCAATTGTTCCAGACCCGGCTCGTAGATCGGAATGCGGCCTTCGCGAAGGGCTTCGATCTTACTCAGATCCTTGTCTACGCAGATGACGTCGTGGCCGAAATCCGCAAAGCAAACGCCTGAAACGAGGCCGACATAGCCTGATCCAATCATCGTGATGCGCATAATTCCCTCAAATCATTAGAGTAGGACATCATGCTGCGTCGCAGCATGGCGTCCGTCATACTTAATCTGGGCGAAAAGACAATAACGAAGATCGCTTGATACCCACACCCGAAATCGAACCTGGTGCGCCGCAACTCTCTGCCGGCGGCCGTGTCGACAGCAAAAACATAGGTTTGTGTGGGCAATATGACAAGTCGAGCCGTTCGTCAGAGCGGCTCGACTTCGATCTCGACAGCGTGCGTTCAGTTTATTTTGCTGCGCCCACTGTTACAGCCGGTACCAGACATAAGGGTCCGTTCCCGATTGAATCTTGTCCCAGCGCAGATCGGTATCCCGCCAGTTCTTGATGCTGCTTTGCCTGTTGTCGAGCACGAGGTCGCCCTTGTCAGTCCTGACCACCAGGACGGCATGCCCTTCACCGGAGGGCGTAAAGGCGGTCGCAATCCGCAAAGCGCGTGAGGACCAGCCCATAGCGATCAGCCGGCTGCGCTTGGTGAGCGCGAAATCCTCGCAGTCGCCGCTGCGGACATTCACTTTCCAGACGTCGCCGTTCAATTCGTTGCGGGAATCGTTCCGGCCGATCATCGTACGATTGACGGTGCCGTTCACGTTTTTCAGTTGCAGCATTTGCTCATCGGTGAGCGCAACGACCGAGAGACCGTTGTTGTCGCGGCATTCCGCCGGGTTCTGGGCGCAGAACAATACCTGCGCGAAGGGCGGAATGATCTTGCCTTTTTCAGAGATATAGCTGACCGCCGAACTACCGTTCAGGCCGCGGGCGAAACCTGCGGGACCGGCGGCAAATGCCGAGCAGGCGTTCCCTGCTGTAAAGGCCAGCGCCAGAAGTGTAACGAATGTTTTCTTCATCTGTTAAATCCCCGTTCAGGGCAACCGATTGAGATCAGGCTTGCCTTTTTTCTCAGTCAATGGCATGGCGATTTAGTGATCTGCCAAGTATTGGCCGCAGAACGACTGTCCCGTTCCTGCTGCTTGACGGAGCATATCCGGGGCTTGTCTCGATTGGCTTAAGTCTTTCGCGACAATTTTAAACGATGTGAAATTCTGTTGCACTTTAACACGCAAGGCCTTGATATGCAACTTATGTTAGTACGTGCATATTAACCGCTCGGGTTGTAATTCTGCCGGTGCCGCTCGCTGGCGAAGAGATCGAATGTTATCCAACCTCATCAACAGGCAGGTTTTGCGAGAGGCTCTTCTCCTCGCCTTTATCGGCCTCGTTATACTGACGCTCATTCCGTTCGGGAGCGTCACGCCCTTTCCCTTCGCCTTTGCCGCGATCGGAATGTTTACCCTCGGCGCCATTTCGGCATTGCTGTTCGGAGAGCCAAGACAAAGCAGACGGATTTTCAGTGTCGCTCTGTTGATGCTTGTCGTGGTGACAGGCTGGACGTTCATCCAGACCATCGAACTGCCTTCCAACTGGCTGGCAAACCCGGCCTGGAGTGCTGCGCGTGATCTCGCAGGTGTCGAATACGCGGCGATCTCGGTCGAACCGGCCGACACGCTGGCGTCGATCCTCACTGTGGCGCTGCCTTTCGTGACGTTCCTGACTGGGCTTCTCCTATGCGATACCGATCAGCGCGCGAAGAAAGTGCTGGCCCTGCTCGGGCTTTCGGCAGGAATCATCGCTGTGTTCGGCCTGCTGCAGTTTTCATTGTTTCCCAACATCCTGATCGTCGTGGAGAAGCGCGCCTACCTCGACAGCCTGACCGCAGTCTTCGTCAACCGCAATACCGCGGCGACCTTCCTCGGGCTTGGGACGCTGCTGATGCTGACCCTGGTCAGAGACATCGCCCGTTCCTATTCGAACCATCCGCCCGGCGAACCCGGCCGAAACACTCTTCTATTGAAGTCGTGGATGTACATCCTGCTCTTGTGCGCGTGCTTCGCCGCGCTGATGCTGACCCGCTCGCGCGCCGGCATATTCGCGACCTTTATTGCCGCTCTCATTTATTTTCCGTGGCTGGTGATGAATTGGAACGGCTCGCAGCGTTACCCGAAACCAGCACGGGGATGGCGTTCGACGGCGAAGCTTCTCTCGGCGATCGTTTTCGTCGTCGTGCTGCTGACGGTGTTTGCAGGTCAGGCGATTTTGCGCGCGCAAGAGCGGCGGCTCGAGGATGATGATCGGTTCTGCATCCTGCCGGGCATATGGCGTGCCATTTCGGATCACTGGTTGACGGGGAGCGGTCTCGGAACCTTCCGGACAGTATTTCCTGCCTATCGCGATCCTGCCTGCGGGATTTTCGGGATCTTCGACCGGGCGCATAATTTCTATCTCGAAGGATTTCTGGGTCTTGGGATATTGTTTCCGATTGCCGTGATCCTGGCCTTTTTCGTGCTAGCCAGGGTGTTCTGGCACGGGCTCGCCCAAAGGCGGCGTCTCAGGCATTATGTTCTGCTTGGCCTGGCCGCGACGGTTTTGGTCGCCCTTCACGCGGCAGTCGATTTCTCGTTGCAAATACCCGGTTTCGCCGTGTTTTATTCGGCCTTCCTCAGTGCGGTTGTCGCGATAAGTCTGGGGCGCAGCAAAGCAGGGGCTGATGTGGCATATGAGCGGCCGCTCACCCGTTAAAAATTAGACGCATGGATCTATGAAGGTTTTTGGAAAATAGCGATTGTGCAGGTGCGAACTGTTGACTCTGAAACGCAAGAAATTTTATAGCGGGTCTAGCCTTCGGGCTGTTGCGGCGCCAGAAAAGTTGGACTGGGTCGTTTTCGCTTCCTAAGGAGCCCGGCGTTGCCGGCCTGCCACAGTTAGGGGAATGTTAATCGGCTTTCAGTGTTATTGATCGGGGATTGTCTTGTATTTTGTCAGATTGCGGGGCAGTAGCTTCAAGGGCGTCAACACAGGTTATTCTATGGGTTGTTCTCGTATCGTTAGTACACGCGTCGCCATTGTTGTAGCGCTCACCACTATATTGGCAAGCTGCACCTCATTGCCAAGATCCGGTCCCGATCACAAAGATGTTGATCGAGATGCGGCAGTGAAAGTGACAACGAAGGAGCGTCGCGTCGGCATCGACTACGCCCTGATCGATCTCAGCAAGAACGTTCTGCCCTATTTTACCTCTATCCAGCCGACGTCCTTCAAAGGATTTGGCGGTGGTCGCGGCGGGGCGCCTGAAATTCCGCTTGGTTATGGCGACGTCGTTCAGGTTGCAATCTTCGAAGCTCAGTCCGGTGGGTTGTTTATTCCCTCGGACGCCGGCAGCCGACCCGGCAATTACATCAATCTGCCGGAGCAGACCATCGATCGAAACGGAACGATTACAATTCCCTATGCCGGTCGCGTTCCGGCCGCCGGTCGCCTGAAGGAGACCGTGGAGCAGGACGTCGAAGATCGGCTGGCGAGCCGCGCGATCGAGCCGCAGGTGGTTATTACGACCACGAACAGCCGCTCCAGTCAGGTGGCCGTGCTCGGTGACGTCAACAATCCTCAGCGCGTCACGATCAGCCCGGCCGGTGAGCGTGTTCTCGATGTCATTTCCGCCGCCGGCGGTTTGACGACCAACAATATCGAAACGAATGTGACGCTGCAGCGTCGCGGCAAGACGGCAACCGTCGCCTATAATACGCTGTTGAAGAATCCGGCGGAGAATATCTATGTCGCGCCGAATGATACGGTCTCGATCGATCATGAGCGCCGCACCTATCTGACGCTCGGCGCCGCAGGCGTCAGCGGCCGCTTCGATTTCGAAGAGTCTAACCTGACCCTCGGAGAAGCAATCGCCAAGGCGGGCGGCCTGCGCGATGACCGCGCCGATCCGGCGCAGGTCCTGCTCTATCGCCTGGTCCCGAAGAAAACGGTTCAGTCGATGAATGTCGACACGACGAGATTTACGGGTGAGACGGTTCCGGTGATCGTTCGCGCGAACCTTCGCGATCCGGCAACCTTGTTTGCCGTTCAGCAATTCAAGATGGAAGACAAGGATATTATCTATATTTCCAATTCGGACTCTGTTGAATTGGTCAAGTTCCTTGACATCGTAAACTCGGTATCGTCCACTGTTGCCGGCGTGACCGACGATGCGAACGATACTCGCAACGCGGTCCAGGATCTCGGAAATTGATTTAGGGCGGGCCGGCATCGATCGCGAGTGATCGATGCCGACGGCCTATATAGCGGATTTTGATGAAGGACTATGTTATGGCAAGGTCAGCTGTTTATCGTAAGCTTGCATATAGCGGAATTGCCGTTGCGATGTTTGCCGGCATGAATTCAAGCGCTTTTGCGGCGGCTTGCCTGGGTCCGGCAAATCTCACGTCCGTCGATGTGAGCGGATTTACGGCCAACCCCGCCGTTCTGCTCGACATGTCCGACCCATTGATCTTGTCGTCGCGTGTTCGCGCCTTGGTCGGGACCAGCAATGACGCGCTGTCGCCGGTGATTGAGCAGGCCAAGAAGGCCAATGCCGCGCAGATGGCGGCGATCGGCTCGGGTCTCGGACGTGCCGCAAACAGCTGCCAGGTATCGGATCCGCAATTCAAGCTGGCGATCGAAAAGGCCGTCGCCGACGCGGCGAGCGCCGATCCCAACCTTGCGCCGCTGCTCGCAGCCTTTGCAAAGGTCCTAGCCGAAGGCGGAACTGCAGCGCTCGGCCCGGGGGCAGGTGCGACTGCCGCATCCGGCATCGGCAATACGGGGTCGATCGGGCAGACAGGTCCTGGATCGGACGACGGTACGCCCTTTGACGGCGCTGCGACGACTGCCGGTTCGCTGGTTTCGAACGCCGGCGACGGAGATAGTTCGTCCTCGACGACGACAAGGACATTCCTCACCGTCAATGGGGGAGGACAGTCGTCCTCTGACACGACGGGATCGACCAGTCCGAGCACACCCGTCATACAATAGCTGGAATTGCCCGTAGATCTTAGCGCTTGACGCCTTAGTTGGAGATCGAAATTGCTATCGCCAGATAAACTTACGCCGCGTATCGACCCCTCCCGCGATACGGGAAACGAAGCTGACTTCATCGATTTCGATAAGCTCATCGCGATTGCCCGCCGACAGTGGCGGATGGTTGCGGCGTGCGCGTTCGCCTTCGCCATTCTCGGCGTTGTATATGTCCTGACGTCGGTGCCGGTCTACACCGCCGACACAAGCGTGCTGATCGACCGTAGCGATAACCAGGTGATCAACCAGTTGGCGGCTTTCGGCCAGATGGACGATGACGAAGGAACCGTCCTCAGCCAGGTCGAGCTCTTGAAGTCCGACACGATCGCCTATGCCGTCGTCGATAAGTTGAAACTGGTCAACGATCCGGTGTTCAACGCCCAGCGGAGTTCGCTGTTTTCAGTCGCGACACTGAAGTCGCTGGTGAATTTCAAATCATGGTTTGCCGACGACGCGGCAGTCGCGCCCGATCCGGAAATGCTGCGGCGGTACGCCGCGGAAACTGTGGCCGGCAATATCGATGTTGAACGTGTCGGCAAATCCTACGTTCTCGATGTCAGTTATACCTCGCAGTCGCCTGATATGGCGCGTCAGATCGCCGCGGCCATTGCCGACGTCTATCTGGTCGACAAACTCAATTCGAAATACGAGGCGACACGCCGGGCCGGTGAATGGCTGCAGGAGCGTATCGAGGAGCTGCGGCAACAGGCGTTGGATACCGACCTTGCGGTTCAGAAATTCCGTAGCGAGCATGGGCTTGTCGAGGCCGGATCCGGTACGCTGATCAGCGAGCAGCAGCTTTCGGAGATCAACACGCAGTTGATCAATGCCCAGGCCGAGACGGCGAAGGCCGAGGCAAAATATGCGCGCGTCAAATCGATCATCGACGCCAAGCAGACCGATGCGATCGTCACCGACGTGCTCGACAGCTCCATTTCCAACGACCTGCGGAAGAAGTATCTTGAGGCCTCTAAGCTCGAGACCGAAATCGAGGCGCGGCTTGGTCCCGATCACGTCCAGGCGGTTCGGCTTCGTGCGGAGATGGAAGAATATAAGAGACTCATGTTCGATGAGTTGAACCGCATCGCCGAGAGCTATCAAAGCGAGCTGCAGGTTGCACAGTCGCGGGAAAATTCTTTGCGTGACAGCGTCACGAAGGCGACCGGCGTTGCCGCGACGGCCGGCGAAACACAGGTCCAGGTTCGCGAGCTCGAGCGCACGCGCGATACCTACAAGAATCTCTATCAGAGCTTCCTGACACGCTACCAGGAAGCCATTCAGCAGCAGAGCTTCCCGATTACCGCTGCGCGCATCATCACGATGGCGGAGACCCCGACGAAGCCGAGTGCTCCGAAGAGAGCTCTTGTCGTCGCCTTTGCGATGTTCCTCGGATGTGCGGTCGGAAGCGGCATAGGCGCTTTCCGAGAATTCCGGGATCGGTTCTTCCGCACTGGCGACGACGTCAAGGAAGTGCTCGATGTCGAATCGCTCGGCGTCATGCCGCTGGTTGACGATAACGTCGATGATCCGACGCTCGTCGATCCCAGCAATCCGCGAAGCATCGCCAGGGGCAGCAAGACCACGACCTATGTCGAGGAGCACCCGCTCTCGGCGTTTGCCGAGACGCTTCGAAGCGCCAAGATTGCGATCGACCTCAGTGCAGCCGATCAGCGCTGCAAGGTCATCGGCGTGGTGTCGAGCTTGCCGGGCGAGGGCAAGTCGACGACCTCCATCAATTTTGCCAAGCTTCTGGCAATGCAGGGCGCTCGCTGCCTGCTTATCGACGGCGACATGCGCAATCCCGGCGCGACCCGGGCAATCGGCCGCCATGCCGAGGCCGGCTTGCTCGAGGCGATCGTCGATGGCCGCCCGCTCAAGGACCTGATCCTTCTCGATCCGAAAACCAAGCTGGCATTTCTGCCGACGGTTGCGCGGTATCGTGTCCCGCATTCGTCGGAACTGCTTGCATCGCGTGGCATGGATCAGCTTCTTGAAGTGGCGCGTCAAAGCTTCGATTACATTATCGTCGACCTGCCGCCCCTGGCGCCGGTCGTGGATGCGCGCGCCATCAACTCTAAGCTCGATGCGGTGGTTTTCGTTATCGAGTGGGGAAAGACCTCGCGCAAGGTCGTGCAGTCGACGCTGCTGTCAGAGCCGGAACTCTATGCGAAATGCGTCGGCGCTATATTGACCAAGGTCGATCCGTCGCAGATGAAGCTTTACCGGACATTCGGCTCCAGCGAATATTATTATAAGCGTTATTCGCGATACTATACCGAAAGCTGATGTTCGAAAGGCGGGTCGTTTCGGTCACCAGGATCGCTTTCGTTGTCGTCACCGTCGTCTTTGTGGTGCTGGCCGGGCGAGAGCTCTATGCTTCGATCAGAACGGCCAGCATCTCGATCGTCGCCGAGAGGATCGAGCGCGGCGAGACCGTCGCCGATGATGTGGTGACCAGATATGCGTCGCGCAGTGCCGACGTGGTTGACGGACATTATTGCCGATCCGATATCGTCGCCGCCGGTGTGACGCTGGTACTGGCGCAACTCGATCGACAGAATGTCAGTGTCAACTACGATGCCTGGGTTGCTGGCGCATCGAGCGCCCGCAATTATCTGCAATATGCGCTCTCCTGCATGCCGACGAACAGTAATTTTTGGCTCCGTCTCGCCGCTGTTCAGTCGATCATCGCCGAAGAGCCGCTTTCGATTGCGGGAATGATGAAGCGTTCGGTCGCTCTTGCCCCTCACGACGAGTCAATGATTTTGACCCGGTTTTATTTCTGGAACGATTTCACCAATGCAACGCTTTCGGCGGCAAAAACTGCGCTCGATAGCGATCTCGCGACGATGTTGAAACTTGGTGACCGTTGCAGGGTCAACGCCGCCATAAAAGAGATCAGCCCGCAACTCCGCCCCATCTTTGATCGAAGCTGGGCAGGCGCCGGGGACGGTGTGACAGCGCGGTTTCGGCAGCGTTGCGGCAAGTAACCCTCGGCAGATTTCCGAGGACGATCCAGATTCAAGATGGGTCGTATGCAAGGCTTGATAAGCGACAACGCCCGCTGCTGGCGCGGCGGGCGCTGTGGATTGATCGGCTGCTGGACGATCAGACGCTGGCGCCCGAGACGAAATCCGTGCCCGTGATATTGAGCGTCAGAACGCCGGCATCGGTATGACCTTGGCCGTCGGAAATCTTGTAATACTGGATGGTTTCCGTGACGTGATCGCCCGGAGCGATATCTGCCGCCAGATCATAAGTGAATGAGCCATCGGCCTTGACATGGAAGGTGCCGTAGGTCCCGGCGACGTCGGTCGTTGCGCTCGGGTTGCCGTTCACGTTCGTGCCGGCGAACTGACGGAGGAAGAGATGTCCATTATCGCCGGGGATGTCGTTGTCGAGCGCATTGCCGGCGATGGGGCTGCCTTCATTGAAGCTGTAGTGGTCGTCGACGGCGATCGGCTTGACCTGGGTTACGCCCTGAATATTCAGGGTGAACAGGCCGACATCGGTATGACCGCTGCCGTCGGAGATCTTGTACGAGACTTTTTCCTGGAGCAATTCACCATTGGTGAAGTTCACCTTGGCAGCATCGCTCAGAACATAGGTGTAGCTGCCGTCCGGCTTGACGAAAAAGGTGCCGTAGTCGCCTTGGATTTCAGTAATCTGGCTGTTGCCTTGCTTGGCGCCGACGCTCTGCTGGTCGAATGCGCGAAGGAATAGGTGACCGTTGTCAGATGAATCGTTGCTCAGCAGATTTCCCGAGATGACGTCGGTTTCCAGAAATGTGGCTGTATCGTCGGTTGCGTGAATAGCCATTGTTGTCTCTCCTTGAATTGATCTTCGCTGGCCAATTTTAACCTTAGCGACGGGTGCGATTAAGGATATATTAATACAGAGAGTCAAGGCTGAGATTAACGTAAGATGAACATTAGAGTGCCGCGTGTGCAATAATGGCACACATACAATCGTGGTAATTGGAGGAGCCGCCGAAAGATTGTCGCTTTAATAATAAGTGAATACGCATGCGTGTCATACGATTGAGCATATTTCTTCATAATGTAAGAAGTTTTATTCGGAAGCAATCAATAGGAATACAGGATGTCACTTCCACTCAGATGAAATTGTCAAATAATCACATTGGGCTAGCAATGTCTTTTGGTGATTTTGGCGTGTTATCTCGATAGCCTATCTCACATCCTATTAGGTTCATCATTGTCATTTCCATTGTCGGATACGCCGAGGGACAAACTTCACAGTTGTAGCGACATGGTCACGACAATCCGGCGGTTACGGAAAATGGACTGCCATCGAACCGGCATTCTAGTAAAAATACATTGTTGTTGTGCGTTGCAACTTTAACGCCATGAAAAATACCCCGAGGACGAAGAAAGTACGCCCGGCGATCAAGAATATCGACAGATAGAAAGAATTTTAGTGTTTCATTTTAGCTGACGGAGAGAGAGGCGCGCTTAGAAGATTTCCATTAGCTGGGGGAGATCAAAGCATGACCATCTACTACGTGAATTCAGCGACAGGGTCCGACCACAACAACGGAACCACGGAGAGCTCGGCTTTCGCGACCTTGTCAGCGGTCGAATCCTTGAGGCTGAACCCCGGCGACAGTGTGCTGCTTGCCGCCGGCAGCGTGTTTAATGAACAATTCGACTTGAAATACTCCGGAAGCGTCACGGCTCCGATCACCATTGGCAGCTACGGTCTCGGTGACGCGCCGGTCATTCACAGCAGCAATGACGGCATCCATGGTTCCAAGGCTTCGAATATCGTTATCGAGAATATCAAGATCGCCGATACTGGAGCGAACGCGATATATGCAGGGAATGTCTCCAACTGGGTCGTGCGCAATGTCGAGGTGACGAATACCGGCCTGGCCGGAAAGCCCGGATCTGTCAGCTTCCAAAGCAGCCAGAACATCACCATCGAAAACAGCAGGCTGACCGGTGTCCATTCCGACGGTATTTGGATGGACAAGGTCAACGGCGTCACCCTGATCAACAACACCGTCACCAACAGCCAGGGCAGCGCGGCGGACGCCATTCAGCTCAACGACAGCCGCAACATTCTCGTCAAGGACAATCATCTGGAGCAAACGCAAACCAATAGCGCCAAGGGCGTCCTCGTGCTGATCCGCGCTCAGGATGCGCTGGTCGAGGGCAACACGCTCGTCGGCGGCGGTTTCGGGTTGAGCGCACAGGCGGGCAGCAATATCGCCATCCACGACAACAACATCTCGGGATATGGCGGCTACAGCTGGTCCTACGGCATCGGCCTGGGCGACCAGGGCGACGCGAAGAACTACGACATTAGCGGAAATTATATTCATGACGGGGTGTATGGGGTTTTGGTCAGCGCCGCTGGCAATCCGCTTTATGTTCGCGAGAATATCGATGTTCATGACAATGTCTTTGACGACCTGTCGTCTTCGGCGCTTAAGGTCGACCGGCCTGCATCGGGCTCTTTCTATGACAATATTATCGACAGCGATGTATCGACCCTGACGATGCCGGCGATAATCGCTGCGCAAAACACGTTCTTTGTCGGCGACAACAAGACATTCGAGCAAGCGCAGGCCGAACTCGACAGCGCCGCCGGCGGCACGAGTGGCGATACGTCACCGAGCCACGAGCAGACGCCTGCCGTACCGGTCATCGAACATCCCGCGGAAATCCCGGCGCAGCCGCAGATAGCCTCCCCGGCGCCGACGACCGAAACGCCGGTCGCAACCGTGCCCACAGCCGCGGCGCCGAAAATTGTCGCCGTCCGTGACAACTTGAAGATTTCGGCCGATACCGGCAGCGCATATCATGGAAACCTTCTCGACAATGACAGTGCTGCCAACGGACATGTGCTGCTCCGCCGCTTTGGCGACAGCGCCGTGGATAAGTACGGGCTGACGGTCACCGGGAAATATGGTGTCATCCATATCGAGAGTGATGGCGATTACACCTACACCGTGGACGCGGCGAAACTCGCCGGTCTCAGCGGGAACGTCAGCGAATCCTTCCAGTACAAAATTTCCGACGGCGCTTCGCACATCGACACGGACTCGCTGGGCATCTACATCAATGTCGATGCATTTCATTCCAGCCACGCCTCGCACCTGTTGGTGTGAGGCAAGCCGATGCTGAGACAGCGTCAGTCGGAGGGCTTCTTCAGGCTGACGTTGCCTGACTTCCAATGTTGATGAATGCTGCAGGCTGTGGAAAGCGGAGATGGCGGATGACAAATATGTCCGCCCGGTCATAATCAGAACAAACTATAGACTGAATTTATAGTTAATGCCCCAGTAAATCTCGCGTCGGTGTGCGTGTCATGTTCATCGCTTTGAGCCGTTATTGGGCGGTTCGTGGTTTTCACTTGCTTAGGCCGGTATAGTTAGCGTAGCGTTAAGCTAGAGCCCCTGAAATCGCTCGCTATAAATAGGAATTTTCGGTCATTTTTCAGTGGGATTCATGTAATAGGCTTTGGTCTGTCAGCGGCACCGGATCTCGATGATCCCAAGCAGCTGTGTCATTGTTCGGGCTTGATAGACCGGTAGCTGCGATGTACGCAGGCTTATTTACCTGTATGCGATGCGGTAGGAGAGGATTTAATTCGTGTTTCAGAGTTCAGCGACTGATGCCAGTGAGCCGTCCAAAGCCTTGCGAAAGTGCAAGGGGGGGCTCATCTTCATTGGCATAGCAAGCGCGCTTATCAATATTCTCTATCTTACCAGCTCGTTTTTCATGCTTGAGGTGTATGACCGAGTCATCCCCAGCAAAAGCATACCGACGCTGGCTGCGTTGGCGATACTTGCGCTCGCTCTTTACGCCTTTCAGGGCGCCTTTGAAGTTCTCCGCAGCAGAATGCTGGTGCGCGTTGCCGGTGCTCTCGACGAGATGGTGAATGGACGCGTATTCCGGGCGCTCATCAAGGCGCCGCTGAAGGTCAAAATCGGCGGCGACGGGCTTCAGCCGTTGCGCGACTTCGACCAGATAAGAACCTTCCTGTCCGGCATGGGCCCGACGGCGATGTTCGATCTGCCCTGGCTTCCCTTCTATATCGTGATCTGCTTCCTGTTTCATCCGGCGATCGGATATATCGCGATCGGTGGATCGCTGGTTCTCGCCATCCTGACGTTCCTGACCAACCAGGGGACGCGGACGCTATCAAAACAGCAATCCGAAGCCGCCAATATGCGCAATGCCTTTGCGCAGACCTCGATCCGCAACTCCGAGGTCATTCACGCAATGGGCATGGCAGGCACCATGGCTGAAATCTGGGACCGCAAGAACGGCGAATACCGGCTCATCACTCGGCAGGCCTCGGATGTCGGGAACGGATATGCCACCCTGTCGAAGATATTCCGTATTGCCCTGCAGTCGGGAACGCTGGCGACCGGCGCGATCCTGGTCATCCAAGGACAGGCCTCCTCAGGCATTATCATCGCGGGCTCGATCCTGACGTCTCGCGCTCTGGCGCCTGTGGAAGCAGCAATCGGAAATTGGCGCGGTTTCGTTTCCGCCCAGCAAAGCTGGGCACGGCTTGCGAACCTGTTGAAAACCATTCCGGAAATTCCCGCTCCGCTCGCGCTGGCACCGCCTTCCAAGCAGGTTACGGTCGAGGGGCTGGCAAGCGGGCCGCCGGCGGGTCAACGCCTGGTCATTTCCGATGTCAGCTTCGGGCTGAGAGCGGGTAGCGCCCTCGGGGTCATCGGTTACAGCGCCTCGGGCAAGTCGTCCTTGGCGCGGGCGATGATGGGCATCTGGCCGACCGCCCGGGGATCCATTCGCCTCGATGGCGCGGCACTCGACCAGTGGGATGGCGACGCGCTTGGCCGGCATATCGGCTATCTCCCGCAGGACGTGGAATTGTTCTCAGGAACCGTCGCCCAGAATATCTGCCGTTTCGCCAAGGACATGTCGCCCGAGGCGGTGGTTGCCGCGGCGCGGGCGGCGCGTGTTCACGATCTCATTCTTCGCCTGCCGAACGGTTACGAAACCGAAATCGGGGAAGGGGGGGCCGCGCTTTCGGCCGGCCAGAGACAGCGTATCGCGCTTGCAAGAGCGCTCTACGGCGAGCCCTTCCTCGTCGTGCTCGACGAGCCGAATTCCAATCTCGACGAAGAGGGCGAGCGGGCGCTGAGTGCCGCGATCATGAGCGTGCGCGCACGCGGCGGCATCGTCGTCGTCATCGCGCATCGCTCCGGGGTTCTGGCGGTCTGCGACTTCGTGCTGATGATGCAGGACGGCCGGATGATCGCATTCGGTCCGAAGGAGGAAGTTCTGGCACGGGTCAGCCGGCCGGAAGCGGCGCGTACGCCTATTGCCGAGCGCGTGGCTCAGCTCAAAGTCGTTGTCGACGGCATAAATGCGGCTGAATAGGCCGGAGGTAAGATTGTGAGTAAGGTCATCAGTGAATCGAAACGCTCCCTCAATCGCCATGTCGCCATTGTCGGTGCCTTGGCGATAGCTCTCGTTTGCGGCATCGGCGGTTGGGCGGCAACGACGGAGCTCTCGAGCGCTGTCATCGGCGAAGGCGTTGTCGTCGTCAACGGCGATGTCAAGAAGATCCAGCACCTGACCGGTGGTATCGTGTCGAAACTGCTGGTCTCCGAAAATGACCATGTGACGGCTGGACAAGTCCTGATACGGCTTGATGGCACGACGACAAAGGCACAGCTCTCGATCGTCGAGAGTACGCTCGCTCAGCTTTATGCGCGCCGTGCCCGCCTGAAGGCCGAACGGATCGACGCCGAGACATTCGATGTCCAGGAAAACATCAGCGACCTGACGTCCAGCACCGCGGCGCGGGATCTGCTCGACGGCGAGACGAAGCTGTTCGACAGCCGCAGATCGGCGCTGATCGGGATGAAAAGCCAGCTGGCGTCGCGCAAGGATCAACTGGCCGAGCAGATCAAGGGGTTGGTCGTTCAGATCGACGCGACCCATGATTCTCTAGGCCTGATCGAACAGGAACTCGAGGGTGTCGATACGCTATACAAGAAGGGGCTGGTGACGCTGCAGCGTTTGAATTCGCTCAAGCGCGCCCGCGCCGACCTTCAGGGCAACAGCGGCCAGGAAATCGCTGCAAAGGCGGAGGCCGAAGGCAAGGCGATCGAGATCGATCGCCAGTCGATCCAGCTGGACGAGGATCGCCGTTCGGAGATCGCCAAGGAACTGACCGACGTTGAGGCGAAGATCGCCGAGAATGAAGAGCGCCGCGGAACTGCGCTCGATCAACTCCGCCGTCTCGACATTACCGCGCCGCTCAGCGGGCGCGTGCACGAGCTTTCCATTCACACGGTCAATGGCGTCGTCAATCCGGGTGAGACTTTGATGCTCGTCGTTCCGGAAAATGAAGATCTGACAGTTGAGGCGAGAGTCGCCACGCGCGATATCGACCAGCTTCACGTCAGCCAGTCCGTCGATGTGCGTTTCAGCGCTTTCGATCAGCGCACGACGCCCGATGTGCGCGGCGAGATCACTTCGATCGCGCCTGATATCGTCAAGGATGAGCGGACGGGCATCAGCTACTATCCCGTTCGCGTCAAGCCGGAGGCTGAAAGCATCGCCAAGCTGAAGTCGATAAAGCTCTATCCCGGCATGCCGGCTGAAGTCTTTATCAAGATCGCCGACAGGACCGTTATCTCCTATCTCACGAAGCCGCTGACCGATCAGATGCAGCACGTCTTCCGTGAGGAGTGATGGCGCGGCTGTGCCGCGTCACCATCGGCATGAGACGGCATCTTCATGAAATTGTCTCAAGCCTGCTGCAGCTTGGGTTAAGAAGGGCAGGCATGCCCTTCGAGGCCGAGTCCTGACGCGTGACCTATCGGTTCCGTCGAGATATGATTTCTCCATGATAAGTTTGCGGCTTCGGCGAGCAGCGCCGATTGAGAGACGATCGGCCTATGGATGGCTTCTGCTTTTGGCGTGTCTGGTGATGCTGTCGCTCCCTCAAACCGGTCATGCCGGGAATGCGCCGCCGTTGAAAATAGTAGCGTTCGGAACATCTTTGACGGCCCGGGGAGGGTGGCAGCCTGCTCTTGAGACAGGGCTTGCCGCCTGCCTGCAGCGGCCGGTGAAAATCGAAAGCGTTGCAAAAAGTGGCGAGACGTCGCTATGGGCTCTTACCCAGCTCGATCGCGTCGTTGCCGAGCAGCCGGATATCGTTCTGGTCGAGTTTTACGCCAACGACGCAGCATTACAGCGGTTCGTGTCGCTTGCGCAAAGCCGGAAGGATATCGGCGACATCCTCGATCAGCTTCGGCAGCGTCTGCCACAGGCGCGGATCATCGTCATGGCGATGAATCCGTTTTCGGGACTGCGCGGCCTGATCCGCCCCTTTGTCGGCAGCTACATCTCGGGCCATCAGGCGGAGGCACAGAAACGCGGTCTGGAGTTTGTCGATCACCGGCCGAACTGGCAGCGCCTGACGCCGGCGGCGCTGGCCGCGGCCATTCCGGATGGCGCCCATCCTTTGCCTGAGATTGCCGCCAAGATCATCGTGCCGGAACTTGTCAAACATATTGCCCGCGGCATTTGCAAAGAATGACAGATCTCTGCTTTGCCGATGGCGTCCGCGGGGCGCTTCAACCTGCCGCGAGATAACCTTTCAGATAATTGACCAGCGACGCCCGGCCGACCTCGGAGGCGTCTTCATGGGATGGGCTGTCCAGGTCCTGGAGGAGGTAATCCTTGAGTTCGTCATCGGTATTGGCGACATAGATGCCCGGCCGGCCGACGAGCTGGCTGACCGTCGCAAGCTGATGATCGTTTCGGTGCTCGCCGAGGGCTGCCTGGCGCGGCACGAGAATGATCGGTTTCCCGAAACGCTTTGCCGTCAGCACCGTGCCGATCCCCGCATGAGAGACGATGACAGTCGCATCGCGAAAGACCCTGTCGAAGTCCGCCGGTTCGATGTTCTTGATCCATTTCATGTTCTGCGGCGTGTAGGTGCCCTTGCCGATCTGCGCCAGAACCGGCTTGCTCAGGTCCTTTGCGAAGGTGTCGACGGCCTTGACGAGGCGATCAAACGGGAGCTGCGTTCCGACGGTGACAAGGATCAAAGGACAGCTCCTGCATAATGGGGGCCGTCCGGCCGCGACAGATGTTGCCATTGCGTGAGCCAGAGCGAGGCGATACGGCCGGCCAATTTTCCCGATAGGGACAGCTTTTCGACATTGGCGACGCTGTCGATCCAGATCGTCCGCTTGCCCGTCAATTTACCGGCCAGCAGGCAAAAAAGTCCGGGCGCGGCGCCGGTTGAGATGATGACGTCGGGCCTGTGTCTGAGAACGATAGAGAAGGCGCTGAAAAAGCATCGGATCGACATGGTAATCGAGTCGCGGCTGCAATCGGGAAGGACCAGCCCGTCGCGAATGTCGTATTTGGCCAGCAGGCCGGGGATGGTCGTGGCAAAAATGATGTCGCAGCCCTCGAACGCGCTGCGCATGGCCATCAGCTGCTCCCAATGGCCGCCTCCTGACGAGGCGGCGAGAACCTTTAATTTTTTCTCAGTCATAGACAGGCATCTCCTATATTTGACCGATGATGAGAGTGAAAAACCGTTCAGTCCGAACAGCGCTCGTGTCAAGATAGTTCCGCCGGACTGTACCATTTTTGGCCGGGCTGGTCGAAGCCCCGAAGTTGGTGGACGGCCAATCACATAGGATGTGTGCGTTTGGAACATAGGAAGCGTTGGAGCTCATCCGAACCTGCCCGCACATAATATCAGACAGCGGCATTGGGTTTATATTCCTGGTATGCATGTCCAAGGATCCCGTTAACCATGCCGGCGCCGCGCAGAACATGGGTAAGCGCCCGCATGCCCCAGTAAGGTGAAATCAGGATCGCCGGCAGCATGACCAATCCGAGCACGACCCTGGTGGCGCCATAGGCAGCGCGGTAGACCCGGCGCTTGAGGTTGCCATGCAGAACCTCGCTGACTGCGAAGGTATTGCCGAGCCGGTATTGTCTTTGCAACACCCATTTCCAGGTCATCCGGTTCGCCGGAACGATGTCATGGACAAGGGCCTTGTCGGCCCAGAAAATCTTCATGCCGCGGCGGATGGCCTGATTGAAGAAAAGATAGTCCGTGCCGCCGGTGAAGCGCATCTTCTCCTCAAAACGAAGATTCCATGCACGGATCAGCGGATAGTCGAACATGACGTTGTTCGAAGCCGCATAACCGATGCGCTGGCCGTCGATGTTCTTCTTGCGCTCGAATACCCTGGCCTTGATGAAATATTCCGGCGGGTTTTCGGGATAGACCGGCTGGACGGGCCCGTAGACGCAATCGGCGCGGTTTTTCTCGCGGGTTTCCAGCATGGCGTCCAGCCAGCCGTCGACCGGCCATTCGTCATCGTCGAGAAAGCAGAACAGGTCGGTGCCGGGAGGCGCCGAATCCAGCGCGCGGTTGCGCGCAAAGGGGATGCCCTGGTTTTGCTCGACGACGTAGATCAGGTCGTAGGCGCGTGTCTGGCCAAAGCTCTCCACCGTTGCCTTTGCGCTGCCGGCCGCATCATTATCCACGATCACCATGGTGAGATGATAGGGCCGGGCCGGGTGCCGGATCTGGCGCGTCATGACGTCAAGCAGCTTGGCGATCCCGTCCAGCCGCCGGTAGGTCAGCACGCCGACGGCGATCTTCAACGGCGCAGCGCCTGCCTGATCGGTGCCGACGGATGAATGCGGGAAAGTTTCCTGCTGGTTCATGACTGTCCTCTCCGCAGCATATTTCCCAAGCGCTTGCGTGCCGCCATCAGGGCCACCTCGGTTGCGGCAGCATCGCCGAACGGACCACCGGTCACCGTGTTGCGCGCTTCGCTCCTGAGCTTCAGCAGCGATGTCGTCTCGGCAATGCCGCCGGCCACCAGGCTCTTGCCGAGCGCCTGCAGCCCATCATATCGGCGCGCCAATTCCAGTCCTGTCGCGATCATGATCCGCGGGCGCAGTGTCTTGGCCCTGCTTGTGCCGGTGTAGCGGTTCGACGCATGAATGCGTTGAAAGGTCAGCGGTGTTTCGACAATGGCGCCACGGCCAAGAAAGGCGGCGGCGAACTTGATGTAGTTGTCGCTGAGAACGACATCCGTTGCGACCGACATCGGCAATATCTGAGACAGCAGGCTGCGGCGGAAGCTCAGGCCGGAAGTGGGAACCGGGAGCGACGGAAAGCCGCCTTTACGCAGCGTGTCACGCTTGTCGAACAACGTCACCTGCAATTCTGCGGCAGGCTGGTCGCTTTCATCGGTCGTGATGCGGTCGAAACACCAGTCGATCTCGTTGCGATCGTAGATCTCGGCAATCCGCGCGAGTTTGCCGTGCAGAAACGCGTCGTCGGCATCGAGGAGAAAGAGGATGTCGCCGCTTGCGGCCGCAAAACCCGCATTGAAGCTCGAGGCCTGGCCGCCGTTTTCCTTCAATACCGGTCGAATCCGCTCGCCATAGGAGGCAAGGATCTCCCTGGAATCATCGGTGGAGCCATCGTCGACGACGATCACTTCGAAGTCGGGATAGGCCTGCGACAGAACGCTGTCGATGCATGGGCGCAGGAACTGTCCATAATTGAAATTGTTGATCAGCACCGAGAGTTTCAAATTGCCGTCTCCTGGATCAATCGATCACCGCGCCAGCGTCTGAGGCGCGTATCGGCGAATTCCGGCACGATATCCACGCATGTAGTAATATTTCCAGATAGCCCAGAAGCGCTTCTTGGACTGCGGCAGGAGATAAAGCGTGGCAGCCCGGAATGCCCATTGCGCGCTTTCGATCCAGGTCGGAAGCGGAACTCCGCTTAATCTCACTCCTCCTGGCACCTCGTCGGGAAAGAGCGCCGGCATGCCATAGCCTAGACGCTCGCCTCGTTTCTGCACCCAATCCTCGGTGACGCTTGATGCAGGAATCCAGTGATAAACCACGGCTTCGGCGCATCGATAGGATTTGGCGCCGTTTGCTGCCAGACGGATGATGATCTCCGCATCTTCCCCCATGGCAAATATCTTGCCCGGAAGAGGACCGATATCTTCCCGGTAGCGCACGCTGGCTCCCAGCAGTTCCCGGCGAATGATGGTATTGGGGCCCCAGACTTTTGTCGGGTCACACGGCCCGCTTTGCGTTTCATCGACGATCGCAAAGGTGGATCCCATCGGAATCCACTCGATGAAGCGGTCCTTTGGCTCCTTTTCCCAATCGGGGACGATTCTGCCTCCGAAGACGCCATAAGCTGGATGGGCGATGGCGCAGTCGACGATGGCTTTCAACCAGTTCGGTTCGGCGCGTATATCGTCATCGGTAAAGACGACGAGATCGCCCTTCACCCGATCCAGAGCCATATTCAGCGCCCCGGACTTTCCCGGCTTGCGCTGCTGCAGGATCGTGATGGGGAGCTTGTCGCTATATGACGTCAAAAGATCGAACGTGTCGTCATTGCTGTTGTTGTCGACAGCAACCAGTTCCCACCGATCATGGGGAAGCTCCTGGCGCACCAAGGAATCCAAAGTATGGCGCAGCCGGCGGCTGGCGCCATTATAGGATGAAAAGAGTACGCTGACGAAAAGATCCGACATCAGTGACCAACCCTATTGGTGGAGTCGAAAGAGAAAAGCCTCATATTTTGACTGCCTGTGCGATATTTGAACGGGATCGGCGCTTATGCGGGGTTCGACCGCGTCTTGCCGAAAAACTCGCGCCTGTGACCTTGGCCGAGTATCCTCAGCTTGCGAAGGTTGCGCAACCACCGCCGCGGTTTGGTAAGCACGCCGCGGTTCAGGAAATATTGCCGCAGCAGGCTTGGCGCCTGACTGTGCGATCCGCCATGGGCAACCCGATAGACCGCCCCGCGAAAGGGAAGTTTCGTCAGCGGCGCTCCACGTTGGGACAGGATGTTCGCGATGCGGACGTGGCTGCCCAGCATCGACTTGATCCAGTCGAGCGAAGCATCCTCGAAGCGACCGGGGAGTTCGTAGAGATCGGCACGAATGATCAACGAGGTGCCGCAGAGATGGCTGAAATCATCGTGGCCGAACAGGAAATTGCCGCCATCGTCCCAGATATAGCCGTGGTCGATCGTCCACCCATTCGCGTCTCGATTTTCGGATGCGTGCTGCACGATCCGCGAACTGACGAAGTCATCGTCGTCGACAATCATGAAGAAGCGGCTATCGGCGGCGGTCAACATGCCGCTCAGGACGCGCCGACCCTTGTCTGCCCGGAAGGCGTCGAGGAAGTCTTCCTTGCTGCCCTTTCCGAGTTCATGCAGGTCGTTCGGCGGAAAAGTCACGCGCACGGCAGAAAATTTTTCCGGCAGATCAGGCAGGTCGGCGCCTTCGTTCGCCACGATGATGCCGCGCCAATCTCCATTGGTCTGGTTGGAAATCGAGGCCACGGTCTGGCTGAGATTCGCCTTCAGCTTGCTCCAGTCGCGGGCATTGTCCTGATGTCGGACCGGTATGATGAAGGTAACGAGTGGCATCGAATAACCCCTTAAGCCCGCAAGCTCACAGCTTCCTTGTTATCGACACGCCCTTTGGCTGCCTGGTGACGCGCCCACTCGATCCCGTCGTCGAGCGAGGTTGCCTTGTATGAAAGTTCCGTCCCGCCGGAGAACGCATTCATGAAGCGGCGGATCTTTCCATAGCTGTTGTCCAGCACGGCATGCGGACGGCCGAGCAGCAGCGAGCAGATATGGACGTGCAGGCGGTCGGTCACGATGGCGCGGGCACGTGAAATCTGGCTGATGCCGCGTTCGAAGCGGTTATGCGCAGCCGCGTCCAGCCTGCGCAATGCGACTTCGCTGGGCTTCAATGCCAGATAGGCCGAAGCTACGCCAAGCTTTTTGGCGATATTCACCTTCCGTTTCGACTCTGTGATCCAGTCTTCCACAGGAATGTCGGAAGGGAGGTTGCGATCGGTGCCGCCAACCCGTTCCGCATCCTCCCGCAGCATGGCGAGGACGGGAATTTGCGTCGCCCTTTCCGGAAGCGCGCCGATGGCGAAAGCCATATCGGGGCACAGCCGCACCGTGCAGTCGAAATGTTTCTCGGAAAATTCCTTCGATTCTTCGTCGCGCACGAGCAGCACGAAATTTTTGTGGCGCCCGATTGCCCGTTTGGACTGTTCGATGCGCTCAGGCGAGCTGTAGTGGATCGACTGTGGGAACTGGACGATCTGCCGATCGGGGAAGCGCTCCATGATCATCTCGCGGAAATCCTGATGGGCAACCCAGATATCGCCGAAATTGCCGCCGCCGTGAATGAAGATCGGGCCTGTGGGAACGCGCCGTTTCAGTTCCTCCACGGAGAAGTCGTAGAGCCTGGAAACATAGTCCGGGCGCTTGCCGAAGCGATTCTTGAGATAGGCCATCTCACCCAGCCAGATCGCCGAGTCGCCACAATTGCGGATGTCGGGGAAGTCGAGAATCGCGAGCGGCTCGTCGCGCGAGACATAGTCCTTCAGGCAATCATGGATCATGCCGTTGAGTTTTGAGATCAGCTCAGATCTGGATAGGCTGGTCATTCTGCCTCACTTTTTAAGGTTCGTTTTTAGCTTTAAGCCGACTTGGGAACGGCAATACGCTTGGCTTTTGACAGGAACTTGACGGCGATACGCTGAACTTCGGTTTCCGGGCCATTTGGCTTCTTCATTGCGAGCCAAAGGACAAAGCTGGAACCGATATAGAGAATACCGCCGGTGACGACGAGGATGGCGAGGTGCAAGGCCAGCGCCAGCTTGTCGGTGGGGGTGTTCAGGACATGCGACAATCCCCAGACACCGGCGGCCATCAGGGCGACGCTCGCAAGCGCGCGGAAATTTGCCGCGAGCTGCTGGAAGAACGGCAGATTGATCAGGCGCTTGACGAGAAGCATGTTGACCACGGTGGAAATCAGGCCCGTCAGCACGCGCGCATAAACCACGCCGGGAAGCCCGGCCATCATCAGGCCGGCGATAATGATGGGAATGCGAACCACCAGCATCTGCGTGTCGCGGATGAACAGCATCTTGGTATGGCCCTTGGCCATGCCGAGCGGTTGGACGAGCGAGCCGAGCGTCTGCAGGGCGAAGACCGATGCAAGCGCCTGGACGATGAAGATCGCAGGCGCCCACTTCTCTCCCAAGGCAAGCCGCATCATCGGATCCGCCACGACAGCCATGCCGATTCCCGCCGGCAGCGCCACTGCCGCCAGCAGCGCCTGCGCGCGCTGATAGGCGGCAACCAGCCGGACCGGATCGTTGCGGACCTTGGAAAAGCCCGGATAAATCGTCTGGTTCAACGGCGCCGTCGCCTCGCGCGTCGGCAGCGTCGAAAGAGTGTTGCCGACGGTGTAGTGACCAAGCTGTGTGGCGCCGAGCATCTTGCCGATCAGCAGATACTCGATCCGCCAGTTCAGCGTATTGACGATCTGTCCGGCCGTCAGCCACACCGAGAAGGAAAACAATTCCCGGGCATGGCGGAATGTTATGCGCGGCCAGAACGGCAAGACGGTGTAAGACACGATGATATTGGTTACCTGATAGGCAAGCGTGCCGATCACGAGCGCCCAATAGCTCTGGTAAATCGCGGCAATTGCCACCGTCACGATGAAGCCGACCAGCTTTTGCGAGACGTTCAGGACGAATTCCTGCCAGAAAATCAGATCGCGCTGGAGCATGACGCGGCGCGGATTGGCGAGACCACTCAGCAGCAGGCTGAAACTCAGGGCAAGCATCACGCTCGTCAAACGAGGTTCATTGTAAAACTCGGCGATCGGATAGGACGCGGCGGCAAACAGAATCGCCAAGATGGCGCTTCTCGTCACGCTCAATGTCCAGACCGCGCTGAAGTGAGTTTCGCTCGGAGATTCATGTCGGATGAGGGCCTGATTGAGCGAAAGCTCGGTGACCGAACTCAAGATGACCTGGATCGTCGTTGCAATGGCGACGAGACCAAAATCAGCCGGTACCAGATACCAGGCCAGAACAAAGGTGCTGAGCGCCGAAAGCCCGTTGACGATGGCGCGGGACAGACTCAGCCACATGCTGCCCTGAATCAGTCGGTCGGTCACACTGCTCATGGGCGAACCGCTCCCGAGCTGGAGGACATCGACCACTTGAGCGGGCCGCATGCCAATCCAAGGTGCTTCTGGCCCTCGCGAGCGCAGAGGGTATCGATGGAGTTGGAAAGCATCATGCCTTATTGCCTCGTCACGAAACCGGTTTGCGACCTTAAAGGACGCTTGCCGTTTTCTTGGAATAATCTTGCTTCAGCCGGTTCAGTTCGACCAGCATTCTCTCGTGTGCTCTTACGATAGAATCATCTGTGCTGAGCTGGCCGGGCTTCTGCGCCACCCGCTGCAATGTCTTGACCGTCGATCCGAAGACATAATTTCCGGTCAGCTGCCGGATGCGGCGATGACGGAACGTGATGTTCTTCAACAGGGTGGTATTTTTCCGCACCAGCGAGGCTCCGACCTCGACGAGGTTCGACGGGCCGATCGGATCGAAATCGATCTCCAGATCGAGCGCACTCGCCCAATCATACCACTTGGCGCGATTGCCGGGCGCGATCGGCCGGATTGCCCGCCACGGAACGCGCAGCGCATCCGATATGATGCAGCCATGCATCGCCTCGGAGACGACCTTATGCGACGCGCTGATTTCGGTCAGAACCTTTTCCACCGACCAGCGGGGATCGATATAATGGATGCCGGCAAGATCGCAGACCTTATCCCAGCTGCCGTACATGGCGCTTTCGTAGTGCGGCATGAAGGAGACGGGATAACGCTTCTCGATGCTTTTGGCATCCCAGCAGCTGCGCGTCAGAATGCCCGAATCGCCGATCGCGTAGCTCGGATCGATGCCGAGGACCTCGGCGGTCTTCTTTCCGCGGACGAAATAGAATGTCCAGTTGCCGTCGACTTTCGGCGGGTTGGTGTAACCGCCATAACCTGAACCGAAGACGATCTTCTGCATGTTCGGATCGAAATTGTCGTAGAGGATCGAACCGATGCCGAGAAAGAGCTGGCCTTCGTCATCGTCGAAGAAGCCGGGCAGCAGCCGCTCCCAGAGCCAATGGTTGAGTTCGTCGCCAAAATTCTCGTGTTTCCCGCGGTAGGCAAACATCTTCATCGTGCTTCTCCAGTCGGCAAGTGCGTGACGATCTGCGAGACCGTTTCGTCTTCGCGTGCCATGCGTCCGTAACGCGAAATGATCTTGATGTCGCTGCGGATGATCTTTGCCGGATTGCCCGCCACGAGCGAGCGCGGCGGAACGCTCCTGGTCACCACCGAGCCGGAGCCGATGACGCATTCGTCGCCGATTTCAACGCCGGGCAGAATGATGCTGCGGGCGCCGATGAAGCAGCGTTTGCCGATTCGCGTGTGAAGGTAGAGCCCGCGCGTCAGATCATGCGTCAGGATCGCCGCCTCAAAGGCGACATAGGTTTCCGCGCCGATATGAAGGCCTTTCGGATTGGTCTTGTCGAACCGGACGCTTAGGGAAAAGCTCGCCGTCGGGTCGATGTCCATTCCCCAGAATTTTGTATAGTAAAGCCATTTGGCCTTCACGATTCCGTCCCGCAGCGGCCGAAATACGTTCAGTCCCCACTTCGGCTTCTTTCCTGTCTGCACCATCAAGTCCGACCCCGGCTGGAAAATTCGTCTAGCACGGAACTGTAATAGTCCTCGAGCATCCCCGTCTGACGACGTAAGTCGAAACGCTCGGCCACCAGAAGCGGTGCCCGCGCGCTGAAGGTTGTCCACAGGGCCTGGTCGTTGAGCAGCCTTCCGACTGCTTCGGCCATTCCCGCGACATCCCGCTCCTCCACGAGATAACCAGTTTTCCCCTCTTCGATCGCTTCGCCCACGCCTCCCGAACGGAATGCGACGACCGGAGTACCGACGGCTTCGGCCTCCAAATTGGCGAGGCCGAATGCTTCGGCGTGACCATTGTCGAGGGTCACGCTGCCATGAAGATAAAGTTCCGCACTGGCGAGCAGATCCCTTATCTCAGTCTGCGACAGATTTTCATGGATCGTGACGCTTGGCAAGGAACGACGCGCCAGCGCCTCGATTTCCTCTTTCAGCGGTCCCTGACCCACCATGACGAATTCGACCGGCGTGCCGGTCGTCGCCACGCGCGACAGCGCGTCGATCATGAAGCGGTGGCCCTTATAGTCGACGAAACGGGCAATGGAAACCACCAGGCCCTTTTTTCGAGGGCGCGGCTCCATTTTGAAGAGATCGAGATCGATGCCGATATGGTGGCGATAGACGCGGTCGGCGCGAAATCCGAGCGCCAGCAGCCGGTCGCGGATGAAATCGGAAACGGCGATGTTCCAGCTGTTCCAGCCGGCCATCTCCCGGCGGCCCTTGGCGAAGAAGCGCACCTGATTGAAGCCGCCAGGCTTTTTCGGATCGCCGCCATAAGTGGCGTCGAAGCCGTGGAATGTGGTGACCAGCGGCTTGCCGGCGGCGCGTGCCAAGGGCCCGATGACATAACCGTTCTTGCCGAAATGGGCGTGAACAAGATCGGCACCGCCGATCGCCGGAAAGAGAAAGGGAAGGCCGATCTGGGGGATTTTCAGAAGCAGTTCACCGGCGCGTGCAACGGGAGACCGACGGATGTCATGAACCGGAACAGTGGATTTTTTGGTGTGGGCGGAAGAAATTCGCGAACCGGCAAGAATTTCAGCTTCGAAGGAACGAAATGCCACCGCCTGGTTGAGAACAAATGCCTGGCTGGCAGGCAAAAACTTTTCCACGTAAATAACGGCTTTTCTCATGAATCTGTCGACGTCTCCGTTGTCTTGCGCATCACATCGCCTCTATTGCTCGCCGGATGCCATCAACCGCACTTCGCGGCGCATTGTTTTCGTCGTAAAGATTAACGCGCTTCGTACACGCCGCGTCGGGACCGGCGGCCTTCTCGTCGGGCTCGCCGTATTTTTCCGACATGCCCCATACCGTCACGCCTTTCAAGTCGCCACGTTCGGCAGCCACGGTGATCACGTCACTGAAAATGTCGGCGTATGACGCCGGCGTGAAGCTTTTGTCGCGGCCCAGGAAGTGACAGGAGGCGTCGAGTTCGGTGATGAAAACACCGACACCCATGTCCTTCAGAGCCGCGCAGAAACGGCCCATGCCTTCCGGGTCGATGCGGTCGAGGCCGGGGCGGAAGTGCGCCTGCAGCCCCACCGCGTTGATCGGCGTTTTGCGGGCGACGAGATCCTCGACGATTTTCAGGATGCGCGCGCGCTTCTGTTCGAAAACATCCGATTTTTTCTCCAGATGCGTTTCGTTGAGCACCAGCGTCGCGCCGGGATTGGCCTGATGTGCCATATCGAAGCTCATGCGGATGTAGTCGTCGCCTAGAAGGCGTCGGAAAACACAATCCCGCAGATCCGGCGCATCATATTCCAACGGCTCGTTCACCACATCCCAAGCGTCAATCGAGTTCTTATAGCGAGTGACAACCTGTTTTATATGACGGTTCATCGCCGCCTGAATCGTCTTGGCGTCGGTGATCGCAGACACCCATTCCGGGACGCGATACCAGATCAGCGTATGGCCATAAACCCTCATGTTGTTTTTGCGTGCAAATGCAACCATAAGGTCGGCGCTCTTGAAGCTGAAAACACCCGGTCTCTTTTCCGTCGCATTCCATTTCAGCTCGTTTCGCGGCGTTATCGAATTGACGTTGCCGATGTAGATCCCGGAAGCGATAGGATCATCGATGTTCTGCAGGTCGATTGCCGATCCGAATCGCAACGACTTGCTATCGGCAAGGGCGCGCAACCCTTTCGCCGGCGGTACCTGTGCCAGGACGGGGCCTGCATTGGCATACAACAGAGCAAGCGGAATCGAGGCGAGGAAACGTCGTCTATTCATTTTATCTCTCACTGTTGGCTTTTTTCATGTCCGCGGCGCAATTTAATGGGCCGGGTTGGCCGGCAAACGATCCATCGCGGGGTTTGCGTTCAATTCAGTAGAGTAACACAACCTCAAATATACTTTCGTATCAGGGGATATTGTAGGTATCTGCTAGACTTTCCAGCTTGCTCCAAGATATAAGCCGTTCTGGAGGGCGCTCGCGATGGAAGATTGGTTTAGCTATCTGTTGAGCTGTTTTCATATGGCATTTCAAAATGCCGTTTTTTTTATGGCGACTGTCCGAAACGATTTGTCTCTTCTCGACGGCCGGCAGTTCGCAGCCCTTTTTTTCGGCATCGTCGGCGTCATTCTCATCCTGTTCGCAGCGCTCGTCAGAAAGTCGCGGCGGTTGCGGCGATCAGAGCTCGCCATTGCCGCGCTGAACGAAGACCTTGCGAAAGTCACGCAGGACCTCAATGTCGAGCGTGTCTGGCGCCTGGCGGGCGGTGACAGCACCGAACAGCCGAGTGCGGACAGTTTGAAAGAGCTTTACAGGATCCTGGCCAGGCATCACGACGATGCAAGCTACATGGCATGATCTACATGGCATGATCGGCTTACGCGGCGTTAGACGTCGCATAATCATTTGTGTCCGAATCACAGGCACGCTCGAGCGCCCAATTTTCACGCAATTCCGCCGCGTACTTTTGTTGTAATTGCTCTACTGCGGATGTTGCGTATTTTCTGCCGGTGCCGGTGCCGGTGCCATGCCGGCCTCGGCTGTCGGGTCCGGTGATGGAAGCCATGTTCTGTCGGAAAAATAGCGTGTGGTTCTTTTCTGTGGTCCCGAGCTCGCATCCAGCGACAGCGTGAAGTTATAGCGCCCGGGATTGAGCACCTCATGGGCGAAGTTGATACTGGCTCCGAAGCCGTCTTCCTTGACGTCCCTCAGATCCTTGATTGCGTTCAGCGTCTCGTGGAAATCGAGCCATTGCGGTTGCCGCAACATGGTTTCGAAAATTCGCAGAATGCCGGGATCGAGCTGGCCGTGTTGATCCGTCTCGGGATTGATGATTTTCACCCGCATATTGTTGATCGCGCCGGTGGCGTCGCCGCGAACGATGACGAAGATGGAGTTCGGAAGCTGATCCTTTTCCCGCTTGCCGCCATGTTCGAAAAAGCATTCGAACGTACCGGCGTTAAAGCTCGCCGCCGCCCAATCGCTGGTTTCGATGCCGGCATCGCGCAGCGCCGCACACATTGCAGGCCCGGATATTCGCCATGTGCGCAGAAAAGTCGACGCAGTCTGTGCCACCGGCGGTTCGATGATATGCAAGGGCAGCTTGAAGGTGGCTGGCGGTGTCGGTCGGGGAAGGGCTTTGGGGGGAGGCGGCCTGACGTCAGGGGGGAAGAGATCGAAGCCAAAATAATGGCCGACCGTCTTCAAGTGTTTCATATGGTTGGAAAGAAGTACCGTCCCCATGACCAGCGAGAGGGAGATCGTCAGCAGCAACCAGAAGACCACGGGAATCTTCGGTTTTCCCAATGGCTGTTTCGCATTTGCGGACGATGAATTATCGGGCAAGCTTGTCTTCTCCGGTGCGAGAAGGGTTTCGATCGGGCTGTCTAAATCCAGCAGTATACATTTATCCGTTAAATATCTTTGGCTCGTGTCGGCAATTGGGCGCCTTTGTGCCCCACCGGATGGGCGCGGCAGCTTTCGGCAAGGGCGCAGCACGATTCCATCGGGAACCGTTCATGCAGGTGTGGAAAATCGCTGCGGCAGACCGCGGGTGATGTCATTATTCGTTCGGCGAACAGTCGCGGCTGGGTTTCGAAATTTGAAATATTCCTCTGTTTTTTATTGTGATGTCGATGAATTATTCGGTAGGTTCCAGGCAGTTACTGATAGATCGTCCTATTATTATTGATTATGTTTCAGCGTTTCTGTAATTTCGCGCCGGGGTTTTGTTTTAAATTATAAAACTTCAGATTATATATTTTGTTATCCCCATGATCTGGTGGGTTTGATCAAATTTTCGACGTATTCTGCGATAGGGTTTGCCGCGCAATCGCCGGGGGGAGGGACATGTCCGTCGAGTTAGACGCAACCACCTATGTTCACGCCGAGCCGACAACCGCGCACTCCTACATCTTGCCCGCCGTGCTCGACGTGCTGGAGAACCATTTCGGCGGTTCTGCGAAAAACGACGTCTTTGATTTGGGATGTGGTACCGGCGGGGCAGCCGCTGCCCTTGCGGAGAGGGGTTATTATGTCGTTGGCGTTGACCCCTCCAGCGATGGTATTGCCAAGGCCAATATCAATTATCCCGAGCTGCCCTTGCATGTCGGCTCGGCCTATGACGATCTTTCCCGGGAATACGGCACGTTCAATGCCGTTATCAGCCTGGAGGTGGTCGAGCATGTCTACGATCCGAGGGCGTTCACCTCGACGCTATACGATCTCGTCAAGCCGGGTGGCGTCGCCGTGATGTCCACCCCCTATCACGGTTATCTGAAGAATCTTGCGCTCGCGGCGATGGGGAAAATGGACGATCATTTCATGGCGCTGAAGGATCATGGGCATATCAAGTTCTGGTCGACAAATACCCTGAGCACGCTGTTGCTGGATGCCGGCTTCGACAAGGTCCGCTTTGAATATGTCGGAAGAATTCCCATTTTTGCCAAGTCGATGATCGCCGTTGCTCAAAAGCCTTTTTAGAGACTTTGTCGGGCATCGGCCAATTCGAACAGCATTGCCCTGCGCAGTTGCGCGCGAGTGTGATGCGCCCCCATGCCTAGGTATCCGCTGCAATAATCCATAGGTTGTTTTTGCTATGCGCGCCGCGGAAAAAAAACCTTACGAAATATTTACTTTTAGTTGCATTCTTGCTTAAACTCTCCATTATACGGCTGGGCATGCTGATAAAGTGGGAGACTTATTCACATGAAGGCTAAATCCCCGAATTCGATCGACGTCTATGTTGGCAACCGCGTCAGGGTCCGGCGAAAGACGCTCGGGATGACCCAGCACGGTCTGGCCGAACTTCTGGGCATTACCTTCCAGCAGATCCAGAAATACGAAAAAGGAACCAACCGAATAGGCGCCAGCCGTCTTCAGCGCATATCCGAGATTCTTCGTGTGCCCATCGGCTTCTTTTTCGAGAACGGCGGTTCCGGACCGATCGAAGGCGAGACGAGCGAATTGAACAAGTTTTTGTCCTCGAAGGAGGGGCTGGCGCTCAACAAGGCGTTCATCGCCATCGAGGATCCGAATATCAGGCAAAAACTGGTGGCATTGGCCAAAAGCCTGGCAGTTGCGGGGCTGTCTGATATCGACGGCGAGTTGCGGGATCCGGTTATCAACGGCTGAGGACGAAGCGTGTTCCACCTGCAGAGATTCGGCGATCTGCGGTTGATTGAGGCGAATGGCGGCCCGGTCAGCTCTCCGAGCAAGAGGCTGTTGATAATGGCCCGTATCTCTGCCCGAACTATGAATTCAGCGTCGACGGCTGAGGCATCATTCTGACGCGCCGGGTCCACTATTCCGACAGGATCGTACCGCCGGCGGAGACTCTTATCCGGGTCGAACCTTTCTTGGCCAGGTTCGGCATTACCAGGGTTGCGCGACATACCGGATTGGACGACATCGGAATCCCCGTCTGGTGCGCCTATGCCCCGAATTCACGGTCGATCGTGATTGCTCAGGGAAAGGGCCTGACCGATCTGGACGCAAAAGTATCCACCGTCATGGAGGCGCTCGAACGAGCCGTTGCCGGCGAACCCTTCATCAAGCGCGTCCACGGTTCCTCCGCCCGCCTGCAGGCAATGGGCTGCCAGGTCGACAGATTGAGCTGCCTGACCGCCGTCCATAAACCCGATCTCGGGCCGGATGACGAGACCGAATGGGTCGCGGGGGTCAATATCCTCAGCGGCGAAGAGATCCACATTCCCTTCGAAGCGGTGGTACTCGACCGGACGCGTGACGCGCGATACTGGATGTCGTCGGATGGCCTGGCTTCGGGAAACAGTGCCGAGGAGGCAGTCTTGCATGGCGTGCTGGAGCGTATCGAGCGTGACGCTCATGTGCTGTGGCTGGTGGGCGGAGAAGTCGATCGCTATGCCGGCTGCGTGGATCCTCGCGGCTTTGAGGACCACGCCCTCAACGGGCTGATCGACAAGATCGAAGCATCGGGATTGGCACTCAGGCTATTCGACATCACCAGTGACATCGCAATCCCCTGTTTCACCGCCGTGCTGGGCCCCGGAGAGCTCATTGCGGGCTCCAGGCATCCTGGTTCTGACAGGCAAATTCGCCTCGTCGAGGTAACCGGCGGCAGCGGAGCGCATCCGTCCCCCGTGCGCGCGGCCATTCGGGCGGTGACGGAAGCCGTGCAATCCCGGCTGACCTATATCAGCGGCGCCAGGGACGATATTTCTCCTGCAACCTTCTCGAGATCCCTCCCGCCGCTGATGCGGCGGGCCTTTGACGCGGTTGCCGCACCGCCTGCCGCGCTGCGCGATGACGACGCGGCAGGATTTCGGCCACAGGATCTGACGCAACTCCTGCAGCATGTGCTTGACGTTCTGCGCAACAGAGGGGTCGCTTCGGTCATCCGGGTTGACCTTAGCGACGACACCCTTCCCTTCAGCGTCGTCAAGGTGGTTATTCCCGAGCTCGAAAATCCGGAGGGAGAGCGCGCCCGGCGATTTGGAACAAGGGCTCTGGCCAAGGCGATGGGATTTTGAAGATCATTTTCGCAGGTCCCAGTCTTCCCGAGGCGGCATCGCTTGCCGGCGAGGCGATACACGTCCTGCCTCCTGCCATGCAGGGCGATGTCCTGGCTCAGGTGGAGCAGGGCGCCAACGTCGTCGGCCTGATCGACGGCGGCTTCGAATATGCCGCACCGGTCTGGCACAAGGAAATTCTCCATGCCCTCTCGCTTGGCGTGGCCGTTTTCGGGGCCGCAAGCATGGGCGCCTTGCGGGCTGCGGAATGTCAACCGTTCGGGATGATCGGGCTCGGCCGCATTTTTGAGGACTATCGCACCGGCCGGCTGGTCGACGATGCCGCCGTCGCACTCATGCACGCGCCGAGCGCGCTGGGCAGCAAGCCGCTGACGATACCGCTCGTCAATGTCAGCGCCACGCTCGATGCGATGGAGGATCGGGGGCTGCTGGCAGGTGGGTTGCGTCAGGAGCTCGAAGATGCGGCAAACGCGATCTTTTTCAAAAGGCGGACGTGGCGGGCGATCGTCGAGCAATGCGCCGGGATTGCCGAGCCGGACCGTCCGCAGCTGCTGGCGGCACTTCTTTCGAATTCCGTCGATCAAAAACGCCTTGATGCCTTGGAATTGCTGAAAGCCGTACAGGACGCCCGCGATATCCGTTCGAACGTCGATCTGCCCTGGAAACTGCACGCAACCGCGTTCCATACGCGTTCTGCATTGTAAATTGAAGATGGCAGTTTTCACCAAGGGTTGTGTCACGCTTTTTTCACGGGCTCGACGACCTCATCGCGCGTATCATGCCTTCAATTCGTTGGAGAAATGGTCATGGGCGTGACATCGATTGCCAAGGTAGATGCAGACCAGAGGGCGGAAGACGGTCTGAACGAACTCATCGCGCTGGCGCGGATGATTGCCTACGCGCGACAGGTCGCTCAGGATGTCAAATTGCAGTTCGCGACGAATTGCCTCGATCTGGCGCTCGAGGCCGTGAAGCAAGAGGTTGGGGACGGTTTGACCAGTGAACTTGCCGAATTGGGCTCGCCGGTTCCGCAAGTGAGCGCGAGCCGTCACTAAAACATATAGCCCGGAAGCGTGCGGCGGTTCCGGGACAGCGACATGCATAAAAACAGAGAACCAATGCGCGTCGCATGAGTTTCATGCGATGCGCATTAGATTAGAGCAATGCCAGAGAAAGCATGAAGCGGCTTTCCCGGGCAAAGCACGAAGCGCTTTTGCCGTGAGTTGTGTAAAAACAAAAGACTAGAGCGGTTCTATGCTTCCGTGAAAAGTTGGACCACTCTGATGCATGCCGCCCGGAAGTGTGCAGCGTTCCGGGCGACATGCAAAAAACAAGGGACTCGGTGCTCGGCGCAATGCATGGGCTGTTACGACGTGGCACTCGCGGGACTATTCGACCCTATCGCGGGGAGATAACGGGGTGAAAACCGATATCCGAGCCTTAGCAAATCCATCTCAATTGCAGCTTGGAGACGCCCGGCTCGTTGCGAGCGGCGGATGGTCGGCGCGTTATTCAGGGTCTGCCGGAAACGATCCGCTGATGGTTTCAAACGAAGGGTAATGGATATCCCTGACGTTGCTTCCAGAAGGGGAAGCGGCGTTCACATGGCTTCTGCGCGATCGGCCGATCGACGGCCCATCCCTATCTCAGTGGGTCAAATTGCGCTTCTGGGCCAGCAGTAAGATATAATCGTCGGCAATGTCTGCGATGGCCATTGCGACTTCCGCCGGATCGCACCCCTCGACCTTCGTATTTGCAATGAATTGATAAACCGCCTTCTCGATCTGCTTCCGGCAGATCATCACGCGTTCATCGTAACCAAATTCCGGAATATGCGACGCTATATCACCCATCAGGTCGGCTCCTTCACTACTTACAGTGACCATGACACAAATTATAAGTTGAGCAAGCAAATGCTTTATGAAGGGTTAATTCCCTGTCGATGTGCGACCATTTCGACACAGGTGTGACATGCCATAAGACGTCTTTGGCGTGTTGAACGGGATGGGCTCGAAGAGGGCCTGTCCTTCGTATTGAAAGGATCGCGAACGTGGCTGACGCCGCGGCCTGGCGCGGGTATCCTTGTCGGATATACCGGAACCCATGCCTCGCGGGGGAAATGGATGGACTGGTGCTGCCGACGGACCTGAACTGTATTTTCCGTCTAACCATCTGATTCAGCAATACGTTGCCCTATCGTGCATCTCCGCTGCCGTCACCGGACGGTCTTTAGTGGCACCGGCAACGCTTCGGCGCGCGGGCATCTTTGTGACAGCCGAGCGATCTACTTCTCCCGAGCCGGGCAAGGTATCGGCGGCTGAAGCCCGAGGTGGGAAGCGGCTTCAGCTGACTTTTTTCCCTTCTGAAAACACTGGAACCGAGGTTGGTGAATTAAAGACAGAATAACCTGTAACCGACAGTCCGAGTGATCAAGAAAATGTTCATCAAAAGGTAAAATCGTAACTTTCAGACAGGGGTTGTATTTAAGTATCAGTTAACAGCTGGGCTTAAATTCTAATCAAAAAGGGTATTATTATTTTCATGGTTCTCGGTTTTATTATCGTTTAAAATGTTCCGGTATCGATCGTATGACATCGCCGTTTGATGAAATTACATTGAGGTATAGGTGGTATCGGGCCGAAGTTGAAATATAGCTTTTGATCCCGCTTGGGCGGGCGGCGGACGTTCTGTCTTTCAGTCGAAAAATGTGAGCTTATCTCATCATGCGGATCTCTGCCCGGCGATAGCACTGGTCGAAGCAATATTTTTGACGTTGAAGCAACAGCAATCGTATTTTCGGCCAGCCTTCGGGAAGAAAAGCAGAGGACCCGTCGGGGTGGATGACGGGTCCTCCGGTAGGAAATGCTTGCACAGTGCGTCGGTATTATTGCAATTGAATTCGATCCTGTCCAAGATTATTATTTGGTTGTTATACTTTATTTAAAATATTACATTAGCGCTGGTTGTGCAGCGTAGTGTCCCTCAAGGGCCTCCGAATGAAGCTCACTCCGACGAGCATTTTCAAGCACCATCATTTTTAGGACTGGGCGGCGACCGTGTCTCTGCTGCGCGCGGTAAGCCACGAACACCGGATCCTCAGCCCTGTATCAGCTTGATGATGACGGTGCTTTGGACCGCATTTCGGGCGGCCTCAGCCGGCGAGAATGCCGATCAAGCAACTGAGCATACCGTTCGGTCGACCGCCGATGCGAGGCATGAGCGATGCGGAACGGAGTACCGTTGTCGCCAAACCTTCTGATGGTCGCGGTGAAGGAGGCGAGCAATGACGAGCAATAATCTCCTTCCCGCCACGGTACTGAAAGCGCGAAGCGGGATGGATACATAACAGCTTTCTCACAGGCAGATGGTAACTGTCTTTCTGGCGGCGCGCGTCGCTTTTGCACCGCACTTTCTCGACTATGAACATCTGCTGGCTAGAAATATCTTTGTCGAATAGCCATTACTCCATTTATGGAAACTCAAACGTCCATCCTGGTGTAACCTCTTTGCGATCGTGTGGACTTCGGAGTTGAGAGCTTGAAGAAATCGGCAGGAAGTGAAGTAACTGTTGCTGTTGTGATCCCGGCCTACAACGCGCAAGGAACTCTGGCTGAAACAATCAGCAGCGTTCGCAATCAAACGCATCGCGCGCTTGATATCATCGTGGTGGACGACGGTTCCAAGGACGATACCCTGGCTATTGCACAAGAAATCGTTAAAATTGATCCGCGCGTGCGAGTATTGAAACAAAGAAATGCCGGCGTCGCTGCTGCCCGAAATGCGGGTTGGCGCTCTACCTCGGCCGACCTAGTGGCATTTCTTGATGCTGATGACCTTTGGTCACCTGATAAAATCGAGCGACAATTGATGGTATTGGAGACCGGCGGCCCGCAAGTTGGGCTGGTCTACACTTGGTATGCGATGATCGACCACAAGAATTACGTTATTTACCGGAGCAATGAGATTTCGGTCGAGGGAGATGTGCTGGACGAAGTCCTTGCCGAAAACTTCATTGGAAATGGAAGCTCGCCACTCGTCCGGCGGAATGTCCTCGACGCGACGGGAGGATTTGACTCCTCACTCCAACAGCGCGAGGCGCAGGGATGTGAAGATTATCTCTTCTACTGCCTGGCCGCTGAACTCTCGCATTTTGTCGTGGTGCCGGATCATCTTGTTGGCTATCGCCAAACCCCCGACAACATGTCAGCCAATCTGACGCGAATGCTTCGGTCCTGGATCCTGGTCGCGGAGGAAATGCTAAAGAGACACCCGGAAAAGGGTCTTGCAATCCGGGCCGGCCTACGCCGCTGTGGCCGGTGGCTCGCCCAGAGGGCGGTTGAACAAGGCCAATACCGCGCGCTCATCGGACTTGTGGCTACCATGTCGCGACATGACAAGCCAATTGCCGCCCAGATGCTTGTGGTCGACGCGAGATCAAAGGCAATGAGGAACCTCAAAAAAAAGGCCCGATCATGGCTGAAGCAGGAACCTTATTTCTCTCCAAATCCCAATCATCGCTTTGCCCTAGGAACAAAGTACGATGCGGGTTGGACGGTGGAATCCCCCATTCTTGTCTCAGCCAAATAGCAGATTTGTGAACTCTGACTGGGTGATCCCGCGAAAAACCTCCTGTCTTTTCAATGCGAGCTTATCGGCATCCGCCCGCACCGTGCCACCGACGCAGCTTAACCCGATCCGGTAACCACATTGTTCGGCTATGTCCCGGATGGCGGGGTCGAAGTCGCCGTAAGGATATGCGACCGCCAGCACTTCTCGGCCCAGGCATTTTTCAAGCATAGCTTTGGAGCCAGCAAGCTCTCGTAATAGGCTCTCCGGTGCAAGGGCAGATAAACGCACGTGCCGGACACCGTGGGCACCCAGCGTCACGTCGCTGTCTGCGACTGCCGCAAGTTCCTCCCACGTTAGCAGTGGAGCTGGCGATCCATAGGCCGAATCCCATATTGCAGAGCCGCCGACCCTGCCGGTTGGCACAAAAAGTGAGGATGGGAAGCCGTATCGATGAAGCAGTGGGAGGGCATGCGTCATGAAATCGCGCGTTGCGTCGTCGAAGGTCAGGACCAATGTCTTCTCTGGCGGTTTGGCACCTTCATCGAAACAAGCAAGCAGCCGGTCCAAAGTCATCCCGCGCCATCCGGAGTCGCGCAGGAAAGCCAGTTGGGTTTCGAAAGCCTCCGGGGACTGGCGGTATCGAGCAAGCTGTTCGGCACCGTCGTCCGAAACCTGATGATACATCAAGATCGGGACATCGTTCCAGTCGGCGGCCGCTTCCACAACTTGCCCCCCTCTCCAGCGTACCTGGCTGGCGACCTGAATGGGTAAAGGCTGCGCCGTCTTGACTTCCACGCGTGTCGGCTCAAGGCCGCACCCGTGCTCCACCTTCTCGAACCTTTGGATTCTATAGAGCGGACTTTTGGCTTCGACCGAGAGAGTTAAATCCGGGTGCTGGTCAAACATCTCGCCTATGCCGACCGCACCGAATTCATGCGGCCATCCGAATCCTGTCTCATGCGGCCTATCAATCAGGAGGTTGGCGTGGGCCGTCACGAACCAACCACCAGTGCGAAGACTGCCCGCAATCTTGTCGACTATCTGGCGGAGTTTTTCTCTGTTTTCGAAATAGTACAGAACTTCACTGCAGACGATGAGATCGTAAGGCCCTTCCAGCTCGTCGCTCAAAAGATCCAACTGCCGATAGGCTACCGCGGAATCATGGTCCTGAAGCGAGGCCGCCCGAGCGACTGCCGACGCCGAAATGTCGGTCGCCAGCAGGTTGTCGACGCGGGAGGCCAACATCCGTGTAAAGGTTCCTTCCGCGCAGGCCAGCTCAAGGCCGTTTGAAAAGCGTCGATCGTCCAACAACGAGAGTGTTTGAAGATATTTCACAGTCTCATAGTTGTTTTGGTAGTCCCAAGGGTCGACCTGGGAAAACAGCTCCTCCCAATACGCCTCCGTATCGTATCTCGGCACCTCATCGCCCACGGGACCGGTTTTTTTCGACGGCGTCCCCTTGGACACCTGCCTCGAGGCTGCAACCGCCCGCTGGCTTTCCTCTTCAACGATTCGATCGAATTCGGCGCGCCCGGCATGCGCCATGCCCGATATCGAGTCGACAGGTGTTGGTGTCGGCTCTTTCTTGCTCCACCAACCCGTTACGTTTTTAGCTCCGGTCCGATATGATAGTTTCGTCATGAGCTTCAGTACTCGTTGAGCTACCCCCCGGTGGCTGGGCTCTGCCATGCTGGCGGCCGCGGCGTGCTCGTCATCCTGAACAGGAAGATTGACGAAGCCGTCCTCTGCCACCGCCGTTGGGTCCGTCAGATCGTCGAACTCCAGGCCGAACATCATCCTAAGTCGATGTCGTATGGCATCGGCTTCGATTGCTCCGAAGACAACAAACTCCAGTTGCCCCAGCAGCGTCGGGCCTCGCCAGATGCAACAGCGCAACCGCTCAATGCCGGGCAAGATAAGGTCGACGATAGGTCGATCCAAATCGATTGGCTGTATCCTTGTTGTTCCGATCGTGGCGGGCACGTTGGTCGGCAACTGGTCAGTGACCTTTCGCTCCAGTGCACGAACCAACAGGGAGCCAAAAGCTTCTTGGGGACCATGCCGATTAAGCCAAGCCTCTAGGTCCGGAAGCTTGTCCTGGATCTTCGACCAAAGTCCGGGCCAAATCGGCTCGTCGGGGAAGGCGCCGACCACAATCCCGTCAATCATGATTGCGCAGAGCGTGTAGGCGTCGGCGTCAGGTGGGATAGGCTCTGCGACCCGCTCAAGCAATTCGCCAGGATTGTCGCCCTGACCTATTGAGGCGCCGACAAGCCAGATCGCGAGATACCAGCACGCCATTCCCAACGCAGCTTTTGTTATTCCCTGGGCGAGCGCCGGCACCGGATCGGCGATGCGCGGATCGGAATGGTGGCCGCGCCGGATCACCTTGAGGCCAAAATCGAGATGCTTAAGCCTGTTTGACGACAGCGAACCGGGCTCCACGCTAACGTCAGCCATCAGGCCTTCAACCGGCGCAAATTCGGCGCCAGCTCGAGCGAGGCGCTGCCACAGGTCCCAGTCCTCGCACATTGCCATCTCTGGATCGAAGCCGCCGATTTCTGCAAGCCGGGACCGGCGAAGCAGGGCGGCGTGGATCGCGAAGGGGCAATAGCGCGCTGTTTCGGCAAACGGATTGTCCATTTTTACTGCGGGGTGAGACTGCCACCAGGGGGCACCATTTTTCAGACGGCGCCAACCGCAATGCAGAATGTCGGCTTGCGGCAAAGTTCGTGTGTGAGCCAGCATGGTTTCGAGATGGAAGGGTGCCAGCGCGTCGTCAGCGTCGAGAAAGACAACCCATTCGCCTTTCGCCTGTGCCAGTCCCGCATTGCGAGCAGCCGAAACGCCGCTCTGCTCCTGCCGCAGCACACGGAAGCGGGTATCCCCAGCCGCGAAACGGTCCGCAATTTCAGCGGTCCGATCGGTTGAACCATCATCAATGATGAAGCATTCCCAGTCGGCATGACTTTGCGCTATCAGGCTCTCCAAAGTTGAAGAAATCGTTGTTTCCGCTTCATGCGCCGGTGTAATGATGGAAACCATCGGCATAATTGTTGCTTCCTACGATAACGATCCCGCTAGTGTAGCGTGTCAGTTCGCGAGTATGATGATCTTTACTACTTTGAGACAAGGTGTATTTAACCGTTGGCAAAAGTGAGCCGAAATGCCTGAATATCTCAAGGATGATGCGCTTGATCGCGCCAAGCGACGGGACCAATACCGGCGTCGCGATCATTGGAAGCCCTTGATCCACATCTGTCTGCAATGGAACGATTTGCTGTTGGAGCTTCTGGCACGCGATCTGAAGATGAGATACCAACGGTCCGCGATTGGACTCGGCTGGTCCTTGATGCGGCCATTGAGCCAGTTGCTGGTTTTTTCGCTGCTCTTTCGTCACGTCCTGCCCCTGGATATTCCCCATTACACCACTTTCGTCTTTTCCGGCGTCTTGGCCTGGGGTTGGCTCAGCACTGCCGTACCCGCAGCGACGACTTCCATAACCGGCAGCAGCGAACTGGTGCGCCGGCCGGGCTTTCCGGTCGGGATACTCCCTGTTGTCGCAGTCATTACACAGGCCGTGCACCTTCTGCTCGCTCTGCCACTCCTCTTCATCATCTCGTTTGTCGAGACCGGGGCCCCGACGTTGAGCGTCGTCGCACTTCCACTCGTCTTCCTTGCGCAGGCGCTGTTCATGATGGGCCTGTCCTATCTTGTTGCGATTGCGCATGTCCACTTCCGGGATACTCAACACTTGGTAGGCGTCGTTTTGATGCTGGGTTTTTACCTGACACCCGTGTTCTACAGCCCACTTAAGGCGAGTGAACCGATGGCGTTAATTCACACCTGGAACCCGATGGCCTGGATTCTCGAGGGTTACCGCGCCATTTTCGTCGAACACACGTGGCCTCCCGTTGATATCTATTGGAAAACTGGGCTGATTTCTTTGCCGATGCTCTTTGCCGGCATTTGGCTGGTCGAGCGTGGCAGCGCCCGCCTCGTGGACGAACTATGAGACAAGGCGCCATCACCGTCCACGACGTCGGCAAGCGCTACCGTGCGCAAGGGGGGGCACGCTCCACCACCTTGAAGGGTTACCTTTTGTCCGGACGGTCCGCGGGACAGTCGCAAAGCTTTTGGGGCCTGCGCCACATCAGCTTTGCGGTTGCGCCAGGGCAAGCTGTCGGCGTGGTCGGGCTAAACGGGGCCGGGAAGTCCACTTTGCTACGTCTGATCGGCGGCGTTGGTCGCCCCGACGAAGGGCAGATCAAGGTGATGGGGCGCATTGGCGCCTTGCTCGACATCGGGGCGGGCCTGACCGACGATTTGACGGGGCGCGAGAACATCTTCCTGCTGGGGGTCATCGCGGGAATGCGGCGGACCGAGGTCGCCGAGCGGTTCGACGAGATTGTAGCCTTCGCCGAGCTGGAGGCGGCCGTCGAGAACCCGGTTCGCAGTTACAGCACCGGGATGCGCATGCGCCTGGCATTCGCCGTGGCTGTCCATGTGCGCCCGGACATCTTGCTCATCGATGAGGCCCTCGCCGTCGGCGACCAAGCCTTCCAGCAGAAGTGCATTGCAAGAGTGAAGGAGATACTGAACGGCGGCGCCACTATCTTCTTCGTGTCGCACGACGTCTCGCAGGTAAGGGAAATCTGCGATCACGTGCTGTTCCTGAGAGGCGGACGCGTCGTGGGCTACGGACCCATCGACGAAATGCTCCCGCTTTATACCTCGGCTGTCGAGGCGAAGGTCGCCAGCGTCCAGCACGAACCGTTCGCCGTGACGAAACTGCCCGTCGAACTTGTGCCGCAGGTCAGCCGGTTCGGCAATGGCGAACTCCAGATCACAGCCGTCATGTTGCTGAACGAGCAAAGCACGCCGACAAGCACCATCGTTGCGGGCGACCGGCTGTCGATTTCACTGACCTATGTTGGCGCCGCCAGAGATCGCAACGCGGTTATCGTCATCGGCATCTACGCGGCGGACGATACGTGCTGCTTCGAGACCGACAGCAAGCTGGCCGAATTCGCCCCCGTCGTAGACACGGACACGGTGCGCATCGAAACAACACTCAATCGTGTCGACCTGGCGCCGGGCGACTATCGCGTTACGGTAGGCCTCTTTTCGGCCGACTGGCAGCAGGTTTATGATTATCATGCCGAAGTCTATCCTCTCGCCGTGACCGGCCCCGGCCCAAGAAAGGGTATGCTTAACCCTCCGACACAGTGGCAGCAGGTGCAGTCGCGCCCCACCGCGACCTCGCCGGACCACGGCGCATCGGGTCAGCACAGCTTGGATCGGAACTCCTGATGCGCCTTGCGGTTCGAGATATCGACATTCTTGACCTTCCGCCAGATTTTGAACCGACCGATGACTATCAGGGTGCCCTTGTGCTGATCCGGGTCGCCGGTCGTCCGTGCGGCCAGGCTGTGATCGCCTTCGACACCGATGGCGATAAGACGCCGATTAAGGACCGGATTCTGTCTGCGGCCAGTTCGTCGGTGTTCGAGGCTTGGCTGAGGCATCGGCTGGCCCTCCCTGACCCGTCGCCGTCCCCAAGTCAACTGCCGAAAGCTTGCGTGGTGATCTGCACGCGCGATCGTACCGAAGATCTGGAGCGCTGCCTCACCGGGCTTTTGGCCATGCCCGACAAGGCCGATATTCTGGTCGTCGACAATGCCCCATCGAACGAGGCCACGCGAGATTTGGTCGGGCGCTTCGACACTGTGAGATATCTGCGCGAACCGCGTCCTGGTCTTGACGTCGCGCGCAATACTGCCCTTCGCAACGCAGAAACAGACATCGTCGCCTTCATCGACGACGATGCGGTTCCCGACCCGCTCTGGCTTAGAACCTTGCTGCGCAATTTCGAGGACCCCCTGGTGCTGGCGGTAACCGGCCTGACCATGGCGGCAGAATTGGAGACGGACTCGCAGATCGCCTTTCAGCACTTTGGCGGTTTTTGCCGCGGTTTCAGGCGCCAGGTCTATGATGCCCATAACCTGGACCCCTTCACCGGATGGCATGCGGGTGCCGGTGTCAACATGGCATTGCGCCGAACGATCGTTGACGCGGTCGGGTGGTTCGACGAGGCTCTCGACGCTGGAACGCTCAGTCTGGCCGGTGGCGATACCGACATGTTCCGGCGTGTGCTCGAAGCCGGATATCGGATCATTTACGATCCCGAGGCTCTGAACTGGCACCGCCATCGTCGCTCAAGCAAGGAACTGCAGCAGCAGATGTATGGCTACGAGGTTGCATCCTTCGCCATCTTGACGAAGGCCCTCCTGTTCGAGCGAAACCCGCGGGCGCTCCCGCGCATGGTTCGTTCCTACACCAGGCTTATTCGGCGATTGTTTCAACCTCGACCGACACACCAATTCAGCCTGCCTTACAACGACGCCTTAACGCAGGTCAGAGGTGCCGTCAGCGGCCCGGTTCGTTATCTCAGAGCGCGGGCGCGGGCAGGGGAGGCAGGGCATAAGCGTGGTTGACATCAGCGTTATCATACCAACGCATAATCGTGCTGCCATGCTGAGATCGCTTTTAAGCAAGCTCGACGCTCAGCGAGATGGGACCCCAGCATTCGAAGTCCTGGTTGTGGCGGACGGGTGTGAGGACGACACGTCGACAATGCTCTCGTCGCTTCCTACCCGCTTTCCGCTTCGTACCCTGACGTTGCCGGGCGTCGGTCCGGCACTTGCCCGCAATGCGGGGTCGCAGGTCGCGAGCGGCCGTTTATTGATCTTCCTTGATGACGACATTGTGCCCGGGGAAAACTTCGTTCGGGCGCACGCCGCGGAACATCAGTGCCACCCTGGGGGCGTCGTGATGGGGCCCTACCCGCCACTTCCGCACATCGCAAAGGATCGCTTCCGCCTCACCGCGCGCGCATGGTGGACGAGGCACTTCGAGCGCGTGTCCCGCCCCGGACATCAGTTCGCCTTTACCGATGTGCTGACAGGAAACCTTTCGCTGGATGCAGAGCTATTTCACGCAATGGGCGGGCTCGATCCTCAATTCGCCCATGCACGAGAAGACTTCGAATTTGGTCTGCGTCTGATCAAAAAAGGAGTCCCAATTCGTTTTGCTCCCGAGGCATTGGGCTATCATCTCGAACATCAAACGACGACACTCACCCGAAAAATGGTGCGCCGGCGTCAAGAGGGACGCTCCGATGCCTTGATGGCACGCAAGCACCCCGACATACAGCGGCTGCTCGCGATCCATCGGTTTGCCGGACGAAAGGGGTGGAAGAGGCGTCTGCAAAGGACCATCGCTACCCACGCCGGTTCTGTCCTTGACCCCCTCGTCGAAGCTGGTCCCCGCGTCCTCCAAATGTTGGAAAAGGCTGGCCTTCGCAGGCTCTATGATAAGGTAGAGCGACAGTGCAATGGATATCATTATCTTCGCGGCGCCGCGGAAGTGTTGGGTGAGGATTGGCGGCTTCCGACGGCTTCCACTGACGAAATCGACGTGCTCGAGATCGATCTGGACCAAGGCCTTGAGGCAGCCGAAGCCATGCTGGCGGAACGCCGGCCGCTTGCTGCTCGTATCGTGAATGGGACGGTGCACGTCGGCGACATGGCTCACCGGATCGGCGCCGAACCGTGGGACGCACGGCATTTCCGTCCGTGGCTGAGCCGCCAGGCAATCCATAGATATCTTCCGGTGGCGCTTGCCGAATGGCAGGGTCAGCCGGTCAACGTCCCCCCGCCTTTGTCCGACTTCACCTTGAACACGCTCAATAACCCCAGTTTCCACGCGCATATGATCGAACAGCACGTTCAGTGGATGGAGGCGAAATTGCGTTCAAAACTCTATGACAATACGCGTAAGTCGTAGCGGCCGACGCTGCTGCAGCCGGCGGCATGTTCAGACGCCCTGCCGCCCAAGCAGATGCGCTGTTTTCTCAAATCGTACCGTGAGCATGCGCCGCGCCATCCCAGGCACGAAACCCGAAGGCCGAAATGATTATTCCGCCGCGCCGAGGTTTATTTTCGACCGGAACCAGTCGAGCGTCATGGCGACGCCCTGCTCGTAGCTGATCTTGCACGACCATTCCGGCATGACGTAGTTCGCATTGGTCAGGTCGGGCCGCCGGTTGGTGGGATCCTGCGGCGGTGACGGCTCGAAGACGATCGGCACGCCGCCGACCAGTTTGGACACATATTGGGCGACTTCGAGTACCGAAATCTCGCGATCGTTGCCGACGTTCAGCGGTCCCTTATAGTCGGTTTCGTTGATCCAGAAATAGCGGGCGAAACCATCGACGACGTCGTCGACATAGCCCCAGCTGCGCGATTGCTTGCCGTCGCCGAACACGGTGATCGGCCGGCCCGCCAGCGCCTGGGTGATGAAATTGGAGACGGCGCGGCCGTCATCGGGCCGGGTGCGCGGACCGTAAATATTGAAGGGCCGCACGACCTTGAGGTCGAGCCCCTGGGTGCGCTGCGTTTCGAACAGCAGCGATTCCGTGCAGCGTTTGCTCTCGTCGTAGGACGAGCGCGGTCCGGTGCAATCCACCTGGCCCTTGTAGGATTCCGGCTGCGGCGACACCAGAGGGTCGCCATAAACTTCGGAGGTCGAGGTAAAGCCGAAGCGCCCGCCCTTCTTCAAGAGCTCCAGCAGCCGGAATGCCCCGAGAAGATTGGCGGAAATCGTCCGCTTCGGTTCCTTCATATACCATGGCGGCGATGCCGGCGACGCCAGGTGGTAGATTTCATCAAACTTCTCCGACGTCTGCAGCGTCTCGACGTCCGATTTCACGAAGTGGAAACGAGGATCCCTGATGTGGGCGATATTGTCGAAAAGTCCGGTCCAGAGATTGTCAACAACGACCAGTTTTTGGACGTCGGTTCTAAGTAAAAGACGGTCGCACAAATGCGATCCGATAAATCCAGCCCCGCCAGAAATCAATACGCTTTTCATTGCATTGCGCCTTGTGACGTTGAGAAGGTGGGTGTGTATTAGCATCACCTTTAAGGCGTGGCAATTCATTAGAAGTGTTCTAGAAAATACTCGCCTATTAATCTTAATTATTGATCGGTTTTACTTATGGTAGTGCCACTGGATTCGGCGTCGGAGCACCCGCGCTCGAGCCCGCCCGCCGTTCGCGACGGTTTTGTATCACGCGGGCGCCGGCGAACGCATCGGGCTAAAGTCTGACACGATTTTCGCAAGCGCGATGCACCGGCTCAGTCGGCCGAAAGCGCCGTCAGGATTTGATAGGCCGCGGCGACGCGATCCTCGTTGGGATAATTCTTATTGGCGAGGATGACGATGCCCAGCCGCCCCCGGGGGATGAAGGCGACATAGGCGCCGAAGCCGTTGGTCGAGCCGGTCTTGTTGATCCATACATCGTCGCGCGGCTGCATCGGCGGTTGCAGTTGCGAAACCGGCATGGTCTTCAGCATCGCCGGCGAATTGCCCTCCAGCACATCGTTCAACGCGGCGGGATAGGCATATTGCTCCCAGATGAGATCCTGGGTCATCGCCCCTGCTTTGAAATAGCCGATATGGGTGTCGGTGACGGCCTGCTGCAGTTTTTCATCGAGCTTGACCAGGCCCATATTGGCGCCGACAAAGCGGATCATGTCGCCTGCGGTGGATTTGACGCCATAGGCTTCGGCTGAAAGCAAGGCCGGCGTCATGCGGGCCGGCTCGCCGCTGCGCTTATAGCCTTGAGCATAGTCGGCCTGGCGCGCCTTCGGCACATCGATATAGGTGTTCTTCAATCCGAGAGCGGCAAACAACCTGCCCTCGATCAGATCCGCAAAATCCCCATGCATGGCTTTCGCGACGATATAGCCGAGCATGCCGATGCTGGGATTGGCGTAACTTCTTTGCGTCCCCGCCGCATAGGAAGGCTGCCAGGCTTCGAAATAGCCGAGCAGCTGTTTTTCGGTCTTGATCTCATCGGGAAGTTGCAGCGGAAATCCGCCTGCCGTGTGGGTGGCGAGATGCATCAGGGCGACATCGCCGAACGGCTTTCCCGTCATCCCCGGCAGATATTGGCCGACCTTGTCCGACAGCGCGAGCTGTCCGCTCGTTTGCGCATAGGATGCCAGCGTCGCGGTGAAGGTCTTGCTGATCGATCCGAGTTCGAACAGCGTGGTCGGCGCCACCGGCTTGCCCGTGTCCTTCGACACGACACCATAATTGAAGATGTGGTCGCGGCCATCGGCGGTGATGGCGACGGCCATGCCGGGAATGGCGTATTTCTCCATGATCGGCTGGATGGCGGCATCGGTGATCGCCTTCAACCGGGTCTCGTCGGCGGCAAAAGCGCTTGTGGCAGCGCAGGCCGAGAGCAAAACGGCCGATAAAATTTTTATCCCAACGCTGTTCATAACCGTCATCCTCCAAATCAACAGGGCAGCCAAACCGGCGCGAAGCGCATGGGCAGGAGGTTTACCGGCGCTGTTTTGCAATCACAAATGATGATATCTCGCAGCAGCCACAAGAAAATCTAATGCCTGTCATCGGGACGTGTGCGGCGGTTCCGGGAGAACGACATGCATCGAAACAAAGGGTTCAGATGGTTCGGCAATTCCTCCCCCTGAACGGCCTGCGCGCCTTCGAAGCCTCCGCGCGACATCTGAGCTTCACCCGTGCGGCGATCGAGCTCTGCGTCACCCAGGCGGCGGTCAGCCAGCAGGTCAAAGGCCTGGAGACGCGATTGGGCGTAGCGCTGTTCCAGCGTCTTCCCCGCGGCTTGAAGATCACTGCCGAAGGTGAAGCGCTGCTGCCGACGGTGACGGCATCCTTCGACCAGATGGCGACGACGCTGGACAGGATCGAAGCCGGGCAGGTGCGCGAATTGCTGTTCCTCGGCGTGGTCGGGACATTCGCGGTCGGCTGGCTGTTGCCGCGGCTTGCGGATTTCCAGCGCCGGCACCCCTTTATCGATCTCCGCATGTCCACCAACAACAACCGCGTCGATCCGGCCGCCGAAGGGCTGGATTTCGCCATCCGCTTCGGCAGCGGCTCGTGGCACGGCACCGAGGCGCAACGCCTGTTCGACGCGCCGCTTTCACCACTCTGCATCCCCAAACTGGCGGAGCATCTGCAGTCGCCTGAAGATCTTGCCGGGGCGGTGCTGCTGCGCAGTTACCGGACGGATGAATGGAGTACCTGGTTTCAGGCCGCCGGCGTTGCCCCCACGGCGCAGCTCAATGCCGGCATCGTCTTCGATTCCTCCGTCGGCATGATGGAAGCCGCCCTCCAGGGGCTCGGCGTGGCGCTGGCGCCGCCGTCGATGTTCACACGGCATCTCGCCTCGGGTGCGATCGTGCAGCCTTTTCCCACCGCCATTTCGCTCGGCAGCTACTGGCTGACGCGCCTGCAATCGCGGCCGGTGACCGCGGCGATGCAGGCATTTTCGGATTGGATTGGTGCGCAATCGAGCGCTGCTGCCCCTCATCCGCCTGCCGGCACCTTCTCCCCGTTTTACGGGGAGAAGGGGATGTGCGGCGACCTCTCGGTTCCCACGTAAGCTCGCGCAGGGCACGTTCCCTCTCCCCGTCAGAACGGGGAGAGGGTTAGGGTGAGGGGCAGCCACTGGGTAAGCCGGCAGCCACTGGCGTAAACCGGCAGCCATCGGCGCAAACCCATAGCCCGCATCACTTCTGAATGCAGGTATCCACCGTATCCTTGGTGCATTCGTCAAGCCCGGTGAACACCGGATCCTCGACCGTCTTCCCGGCGATCAGGTCCATCATCACCGATGGCGCCTTATAGCCCATTTCGAACGGCCGCTGGCCGACCAGCGCGGTGACCAGGCCTTCCTTGGCGATCGCCACTTCGTCGCCGATCGTGTCGGCGGCGCCGATGACGAATTCGTTCTTGGCGATCTTGTCGGCCATCGGCTTGAACAGGTCGCGGTAGGGCTGCGGGGCGCCGAACAGCGGCCAGCCGCCCATGATGCCGAAGGCATCGAGGTCGGTATTGGCGGCAAGGATGTCGGTCATCGCCTGCACGCCCTTGGCGCCGTCGTCATTGGTGAACACCGGGCAGCCGGCAACCTCCGTCCAGCCGCCTTCGCCTTTCAGCGCCGCCAGGCCCTTCTGGCCGCTCAGCGTATCGCGCATGCCCTGGGCGCGGCGCAGGATGTTGTCGGCGCCGGGATTGCCTTCGATGGTGCAGATCTTGCCGCCCTTCGGCTTGGCCTTCTTGATATATTCGCCGATCTTGGCGCCCATCAGATAGTTGTCGGTGCCGAGATAGGTCTTGCGCAAGGCGGCATCATCGGCCGCAAGATCGGCATCGAGCGTCATCACCGGAACGCTCGGATTGGCGGTCTTCAGCGTCTGGGCAATCAGCTTGGCGTTCGACGGCGAGATGGCGATCGCGGCGGTATCGGCTTTGCCCAGCATATCCTGGACGATCTGCGCCTCGCCGGCCTCATCGGAGGTCGATGCCGGGCCGGTGTAGAAGCATTCATATTCGGCGGATGCGTTTTCCTTGTTCCACTTCTGGCAACCCTGGTTGATCGCCTCGAAGAACGGGTTGTCGAGGCCTTTGACGACGATGACCAGCTGCTTCTTGGCGGCGAGCGCCTGTCCGGCCGTCAGCGCCAGGACTGCAGCTGTAAGCAATAATGCCTTCCTCATAGCTTCCTCCCATTGAAAAAGACGGGCGCTTCTGCACCCGCCGCGTGATCAACCTGGATACCAGACGATCCGAGGCTCCTCCCTCGAACGCTGGTAGTCCCAAGCCGAATTGATCAGCTTTTCCAGATCGTAGACCGGCTTCCAGTCCAAGAGATATCTGGCCTTGCTGTTGTCCATCCAGTTCGAGTGAAACTGGCTTGCGATGTCGACCGAGCCGAGCCCGCGCGTGCGGGCGAGGTGTGCCGCGACCTCGCCATAATCGACCGGGCGATCCATCGAAATGTTGAAAAGCTCGCCCTTGGCGCGCGGATTGTCGATTGCCGCCAGGATCGCCGAAACGAGGTCGTCGACATGGACGAAATTGCGCTTCAGCGGCCGGCCGTCGGCATCGTGCAGCAGCGGCACCGTGCCATCCCGCGCGTAACGCTCGGCATCATCAGCCGGCACCAGCGTCTTCCAGTCCGGCCCGCCGAAGACATCGTCGCCGAAGGACAGCGTGAACCTGAAATCGTCCTTCTCCATGATCCAGGGCGCGCGCAGGCAGCAGGTGTTGATGCCGTACTGGATGGCGAACTGCTCGAGCATCACCTCTTCCAGCACCTTGGAGAGCGCATAGCAGCCGGGATAGGCGCGATGCGGCGTCTTTTCGGTCACCGGCCCGTCATGGCGATAGAAGAAATGGCCGATGCCGGCATCGCCGCCGATCAGGATGAACTGCTTGGCCGTGGGGCTGGCGCGAAACGCCTCGAGCAGCCAGAACAGGCCCTTGACGGTGATATCCATCACATCTTCAGGGATTTCCTTGCACGTGGCGAGGTGCACGACATGGGTGACGCCGTCCATTGCCGCGGCCACGACATCGCTGTCGGCGATCGAGCCCTTGACGACACCGAGGCGGTCGGTTTCCTCGAGCACACGATTGTGGCAAAGCGCGCGAATGCGTGCTTTGGAAAATCGCGGCTCGTCAAGCAGCCCAGTAATGAAGCGCCGCCCGACCTTGCCCGTAGCCCCGGTGACAAGGATCAGCATACTTCTCTCCCCAGCAACAGCTAATATGCGCGCGTTTCCGGCGTCAATCTGTATTTGTCGTACAAAATAGATTTTTGGGGTGAGGGGCTGATTTAGCGGACATTTGATTGACGATTCCTGGCGCTTTTGCATTAATGAACCTAATCGCTTTTCCGGGAGGAGATCGGCCGAGCGAGATCGCAGGCGTCCGACTGGCGGCCGGGTATCGGCAGCCGGCGGCGAAGGCAGGCCTGCAGGTTCCGGGGAGGGTAGTCGGCTGGTCGCGGTTCTCGAACTCACCAATATCTCGAAACATTTCGGCGCCATCCAGGCGGTCAACGACGTGTCGTTTACCCTCGAAGCCGGTCAGGTCGTCGGCCTGATGGGCGATAACGGCGCCGGCAAAAGCACGCTGGTCAAGATGATTGCCGGCAACTTCCGCCCCAGCGAAGGCACGATGCGGCTCGAGGGCAAGGAGATCGTCATGCACCGCCCGGTCGAGGCGCGCCAGCACGGCATCGAGATCGTCCATCAGGATCTGGCTCTGTGCAACAATCTGACGGCGGCCGCCAACGTCTTCCTCGGGCGCGAACTGCGCCGCGGCATCGGCCCGTTCCGCATCCTCGATTACAAGACGATGTACCGGCGCGCCGGCGAGATCTTCAAGGAGCTGAAATCGGAAACCAGGCCGCGCGATCTCGTCAAGCAGATGTCGGGCGGCCAGCGGCAGGCGGTGGCGATCGGGCGCACCATGCTGTCGGAGGCCAAGATCGTGCTGATGGACGAGCCGACGGCGGCGATCTCGGTCCGCCAGGTGGCCGAAGTCCTCAACCTGATCCGCGAGCTGCGCGATCGCGGCATCGCGGTGGTGCTGATCAGCCATCGCATGCCCGATGTTTTCACCGTCGCCGACCGGGTGATCGTCATGCGCCGCGGCCGGAAGGTCGCCGACAAGGCGATTGCCGCGAGTTCGCCTGAGGAAGTCACGGGCCTGATAACCGGCGCCATCGAACAGGTCTGAGCGGCGGTGCTTATCCCGCGGGAGAAATACCGCTGACGGAAATGCCCTATCTGGAGTGAGAGGTCGACATGGCAGTGACACTGGACCAGACGATTGCACAGAAGCAGCGCAGCCGGCTTGCGGAGTTTGTCGGCGGCCAGACCTTCTGGGTGCTGATCGCCGTGCTTCTCGCCTGCCTTTTCCTGTCCTTCGCCACCGATTCCTTCGCGACGGCGAAGAATCTCTACAACATCACCCGCAACGTCACCTTCGTCGCCATCATCGCGCTCGGCATGACACTCGTCATCATCACAGGCGGCATCGATCTGTCGGTGGGCTCGGTGCTCTGCCTCTGCAGCATGGTGCTGGCGGTCACCATGAACGCCGGCTATTCCATCGAGGTCGGCATCACGGCGGCGATCGTCACGGCGCTGGTGATCGGCGCCTTCAACGGCGTGCTGATCGCCTATCTCAATTTCCCGCCCTTCGTGGTGACGCTCGGCATGCTGTCGATCGCGCGCAGCCTGGCGATGGTCGCCTCGAACAACACCGTCGTCTTCCAGTTCGGCCCCGATCACGACAAGCTGCTCGCGCTCGGCGGCGGCGCCTGGTTTTTCGGCATCGCCAATCCGGTGCTCTACATGGTCATCCTGGCGTTGCTCACCGGCTTCGTACTGCGCTGGACCCGCTTCGGCCGCTATGTCTTCGCCATCGGCGGCAATGAACATGCCGCGACGCTGACCGGCGTTCCGGTGCGCAGCATCAAGGTCGCCGTCTATATGATCTCGGCGCTCTCGGCCGGCATTGCCGGCATCGTCCAGACCGGCTGGCTCGGCGCCGTCACCACCAATATCGGCGCCGGCATGGAACTCCAGGTCATCGCCGCCGCCGTCATCGGCGGCGCCAACCTCGCCGGCGGCGTCGGTACAGCCTTCGGCGCCCTGGTCGGCGCCGCGCTGATCGAAGTGATCCGCAACAGCCTCGGCCTGCTCGGCATCAACGCCTTCTGGCAGGGCACGTTTATCGGCGGGGCGATCGTGCTGGCGGTGCTGTTCGACCGGATCCGCAATTTGCGGCAGAGCGAGTAGGCCTTGCGCAGGCTGTGATATGCCACGCGCGGGACAGGCCATATTTCGGAAGAGTTTATTCGTCGGCAGCAGGAAACAGGAGTAGAATAACCGCGGCCGCAGGAGTGTTCCCGTTGACCGAAGGATCCGCTAAGCGTGGCTTTCGTCACCTCGCTGGAGAGGATGACCATGGGAGACGATCATGCCGAGCGGCGGCTGGTTGCAATTCTCGCCGTCGATATTGTTGGTTATTCAAGACTCATCGAGGATAACGAGGCCGGTACGCTGGCCGCGATGAGGGCATTGCGCGCCGAAGTTTTCGATCCGCTGCTGGCGGAATATCGCGGACGTACCGTCAAGCTGATGGGCGATGGGGCGATCGTCGAGTTCGGCTCCGTCGTCGATGCCGTCCTCTGTGCCGTTGCCCTGCAAAAGCAGGTTGCGGCCCGCCAGCTCGATGTCCTGCCGCAACACCGGCTTCTCTTCCGCATGGGCGTCAATCTCGGCGACGTCGTCGTCGAGGGCGATGATTTGTTGGGCGATGGGGTCAATGTCGCTGCTCGGCTGGAGCAGATCTGTGAGTCCGGCGGGCTTTTCGTATCCGGCACTGCTTTCGATCATCTGCAAGGCAAGGTGGAGCTGCCGCTTGAATTTATCGGCGAGCAGCATGTTAAAAACATTGCCCGCCCCGTCCGCACCTATCGCGTGCTGTTCGATGGAAACGCTCCGAGCCGGCGGTTCAACATCCGGCGGCTTCGCAGCCGGAAAGCGCTTGCGGCTCTGGCTGTGGTTCTGGTGGCGGCCTTCGCTGCCCTATGGCTCAGTCCGTGGACGACGAGTGCGGAAACCGCGTCGATCGCCCGCATGGCGCTGCCGCTGCCGGACAAGCCGTCGATTGCCGTCCTGCCGTTCGACAATCTCAGTTCCGATCCGGAACAGGCCTATTTCGCCGATGGCATGACGGAAGATTTGATCACCGACCTTTCGAAGCTCTCCAGCATCTTCGTGATCGCTCGAAACTCCACCTTCGCCTACAAGGGCAAGCCCACCAAGGTGCAGCAGGTCGCCGAGGAACTGGGGGTGCGTTATATCCTGGAAGGCAGCGTGCGTCGCCAGGGGGACCAGGTCCGCATCAACGCACAGCTCATCGACGCGCTCGGCGGCCATCATCTCTGGGCTGACCGTTATGACGGCGCGATGGGCGACATTTTTGCGCTTCAGGATAAGGTCATCGGCGAGATCGTATCTGCGCTCACCGTCGAGTTCACGATTGCCGAGCAAGCGCAGTCCAAGCAGGCGGAGACGATGAGCCCGCAGGCTTACGACGCCTTGCTGCAAGGCTGGGATCACCTGCGCCGCGACAGCGAGGATGAAACCCTCAAGGCCATTCCCTATTTCGAAAAGGCAGTCGCGCTCGACCCCGATTACAGCCGCGCGCATGCAGCACTCGCTTCGGCGAATTGGCGGATTGCCGTTTCCAATTGGGAGGCCGCCAACATCGGCTTCGAGAAAGCGATGGAACGTGTGGATCGGCACCTGGCGCTGGCGCTTCGCAAGCCCAATTCGCTCGCCTATGCGATCTCCGCCGAGGTGCTGGCAAGGCAGGGCCAGTATGCCGAGGCCTTTGCCAAAATCAGCCGCGCGATGGAACTCGATCCCAACGATCCCGAAAATCACCTCAGTAAAGCGCGGATTCTGAACGCGACGGGCCAGGCGCCGGAGGCCGAACGCGAAGTGCAGCTGGCGATGCGTGTCGACCCGCAATATCCGCCGAGCTATCTCAGGGTCCTGGCGATCTCACAGTTCCACCAGGAGAAATATCGGGATGCGGTGAAGACCCTCGAACGCGTGGTCGCCAGGCAATCGGACGTGAGTGAAGACTACGCCACGCTGGTCTCGAGCTTCGGCCACCTCGGGCGGACGGACGGCGTTCAGGAGAACATCGAAAAATACAACGCGCTCGCCGTTCCCGCCGGCTACTCGCCGCTGACGGTGCAGGAATCGGGATGGTACTGGTACGGCGATATTTTCAACTACGATCGGACCTATCGCGAGCGCCTGCAGCAGGGGCTGCGCAAAGCCGGCGTGCCGGAGGGAGCCGGCATAGATATTTCCTACGACGAATACGCTTCCCTGATCAGCAAGAGCAACGGCGAATACAACGTCAGGGGAACCACGAAAATCGACGCCTCGACGGCCAAGCGCCTGCACGACCGCGGCGTCAAGCTCGTGGACGTGCGCACCGCTTTGAGCTTCGGTCGCGGCCACGCGCCTGGAGCCGTCAACCTTTCGGTCGTCGAGGTGCTGGCAAAAGACACGCTGTCGAAAGCCGTAAGCCGCGAGGAGGAGGTGATCTTCTCCTGCCACGGCAAATATTGTGGCGATTCCGCCTACGCATCGGCCAAAGCCCTGGTCTGGGGCTTCAAGAATGTCTACCACTTTGCCGGCGGCTTTCCCGCCTGGGAGGATGCGCACTACCCGATAGAGACCGCTCCGACAGAGTAGGCGGATACCGTGCCCGAAGGCATATCGTAAGAAGCCCAGCGCCACCGCCAAAGTTCCCGCAAGCCTCTCCGAAGAGTACTGCCGTGGGGCGCCTGTCGCGTTTCGTTCCTGACGATGCGGCATGTCACGACGTATTCTGGTGGCAGAGACCGCTGCTGCGAATTAGTGCCTCCCCTTGTGGAGAGGGGTTGGGGAGGGGAAAGCGGCAGCTGCCAAGAGGCGTGGCGAGCAGCTTCACCTGCATGAAATCAGACGCGTTGTTCCCGTCCATGCCAGACGCGAACGACGACAGCGTGTCGGCTTCCTCGTGGATGCGATAGCGCAGAACGTAAGCGCTTTTGCGTTCGGTCGCATAGCCGCCCGCAGGGTCTGTCAAACGACGTATATTGTTTTGCCGATATTGGCCTTATAAGCATTTCGGGGTTGGGGTGGAGCCGAGCCGTTCAGGCGCGCAACATGCGGTGTTTGCCCATCAGGCGTTTGGGTCGAGATGATTTCATTTGCGGATACGGGCAAGGCACAGGATCTCCGCTTCGGCGATCTGGTCATCGATGAAGCCTGCATGTTTGCCCATCGCAATGGGCAGACGATCCAGTTCACCAGAAACGAGCGCGCTTTGCTGCTGGCTTTCACCGGTAATCCGCGTCGTCTCATGAGCCGGAATCGCCTGCTGGATGAGATCGCCCAGCCGGGCTCGGATGCATCCGACCGCAATATCGATTTTCTGGTCAACAGATTGCGGCTGAAGCTCGGCGACAACGCCAAGTCCCCCCTCTACATCGCGACCCAATATGGCGAGGGCTACGTCTGGATCGCCACTCCATCCCGGCCTGGCCCGATCGATGCCTTCCTGATCATCGCTCCCAGCTTCGAGCTTGAGAAACATCCGCTGCGCCAGCAAGGCCTGTCGCTGGTGGACAGGCTCCGCGACAGGATCGCGCCGGCGATCGGCGCCGGCCGCAAGGTCGCCATTACGGAAAGAAACCTTCTCGCCAGCTATGACAAGGCGCGCTATCTGCTGCAGGTGAGTTTTCATGCCGATGCCGGTTTTCATGGCGATAGCGGCCGGCTCAACTGTGCGGCCACGCTGCGGGAAATGCCCGCAAAGCGCATCGTCAAGGCCTTCCGCCTGCATCTCGATACCGCGGACGACCTGTCCTTCGTGAACGAGGCGGAGCGCCTCTCCGAAGGCGTTGCCGCAGCCCTGCAGCAGGCCCTGAACGACGCCTCCGACGGGCTCGGCGTACCCACGCATGAAACGCCTGAGGTCCGGTTGAAAAGCGCCTCACGGCTGCTGTCGACCTCGAACCCGAAATGGCTGGCCAGCGGCGAACGGCTTGCCAGCAGCCGCGAGCAGGATCCCTTCGATGCAGACGCCGCGATTCAATGGGGCCTGCACCTCTTCGCGCGCCTTGTCCTCACCAATCCGTTCGGGGATCGCATCAGCCTGGAAGAGCGCGATCGCATCGAGAGCGAGATCGAAGGCACCGTGCTGGAGTGCTTGCCCGAAATCGAGGACAAGCCGCTCTTGATGCTGGGGGCTGCCAAGCTTCTCTATTTCATCAATCGCGGCCATCTCGACCTTGCCGCCGAACTGGCCGAGCGGGCGCTCACCCGCACACAGGATTCCACCGCCGGCCTGCCCATTCTCGGGCAGCTCAGCTGCGCCCGCGGTCGTTTCGACGAAGCGGTCGCTTTCTTCGATCGGGGCATCAAGGCGGGCGAAGCGGGCACGGAGTTTCATCGCCATCTCAGGGTCTTGAAGTGCATTGCCCTGCTGGCTGCCGGCCACAGCCCTTCTTCGGCCGCCCTGGCCACCGATATATCGAACCTCGGTTCGGATTGCCCGCCGCAGATCGCCTTGATGATCGGCTGGATGGCGGCGCAGCCGGATCGGAAACTGCCGGACGCCTCGGAACGGGCGCTTGCCGCCCTCGGGCCGGATCATGCCGCCGCGGCGATCGAATATCTCTACTTCACCTCCGCGCGCCACGTCATCTCACAGGACGGGCGCGCAAACGTCATGCGCAACATGATCGCGCATGTCTCGCGCCTGTACGGCAGGCAGGCTATTCCCGATTTCGTCCTGCGCAGCATCGGTTCCGCCGCCGGCGCCTGAGCCATCGCTCATATCTGTCTTTGCCGCCCGCGCCAGCCGGCATGCCGGTTTTCTGCGCCCTCAAATATTGAGCAAACAATCCTCTGATAGCCACGACCGCCGCTGCTCCTGGCGGTCACGTTCCTTCTGAAGACGAAGGCCAGGGCAACGGCTGTTGAATGATCACGAGCGCGGCGCGTCGAGCCAAAAGCCGCGTGCAATCTTTATTGAGGGGGCCATACTCGCATGCCATTTCCAGTCAGGCGTATCCAATACAGTGTCGTTCTCTGCGCAACCCTTCTCATCGCCGCCAGCATTCTTGAGGGGTGCCAGCAGATGTCCGCGGACATTGAGCAGAGGAAGCTGGACGATAAAGCCCAAAAGGAGCTGTGGGACCAGGCACTGGCGTTCGGGCGAAGTGAATCAAACGGGAGTTCGATGAACACGACTACACCGACGTCCACATCTAAGCCGGCGCCCGCGCCCGCTCCCACACCGCAGCTTGACCCGAACGGCTTGCCACTCTGAAACCGATATCGTCGAGCAAACCGCCAGGCGGTGGTTCTTTGAACGGCTCGCCTTGCGAGGCGCTTTTGTCTCTGCTGCAGCACATACCTTGACGATCGAGGTCATCCCTCCGGGGGCGATGTAAACCGGCCGGCATCGAACGGACCGCTGGCGGCATCCGGGCCGCTGGCAGCAACCGGGATGACATCTCCAGCCGACGTCGCGGCATCAACCTCACGATGAACCGTGCGGGGGGAGACGCGCGGCGGGCTCAATGCAACGGTCTCGCCGGGAGAATGCAGCGCCCATGTCATCAGCGCGGTCTCGGAAGTCGATCCGAGGAAGTTTGCTTCTTCCCAGGAAGCGGTCATGGGCAGGGAGGCGATCATACCAGCGCCCTTCCTGGAAGCCTCCGGTGCAACGATGCGGGGATGGAAGCGGGCATGAACAGGCAATGCCGACGCCTGTCTCTCCGGAAGTGCGGCAATCGGGCCGATCGACGCCGTCTCCAGTTTGTCGACGTCAGCATCGTGCTCAAGGGCCGCCGGCCGCATCGCCGGTATCGGAATCGGCAAGGATGAAAGATCCGGAACGGAGCGTTTGTCATCCGGTTCGGCAGCGCCGGTCTGCAGCGCGAGCGCATTCAAGGCCCGGCTTTTCGGCGTCGGCAGAAGCGCCGTCACGAGCTTGCCGTCTGGGGCGTCGCCGCTTGACCTGGTCGACACCACCACTTCTTCGTCCTCTCCCGCGGTGCTTGCGATCTCAATCGCGGCGGGGCCGCCGCGTTTCCTGTGGTTCGCAACCGCCTGATTGTATCCCGGCAGCGGCCGGCCATCGGCCGGCAGATGCATCGTCTGCCCGTTCGGGAATATGCGCGCGAGTTCCTGCCGGGACATGCGGGGCCAGGCCCTGACATTGCCGACGTCGAGATGCACGAAGGGCGATCCCGAGGTCGGATAATATCCGACACCGCCGACCTGCATCTGCATCGCAAGCGCCCGCAGCGTCGCAAGCTTCACGCCAGGAACATAAAAATCCATCGCCTTGCCCAGCATGTGCTGGCTCTTCTTGGCGACGCCGGTGCTGCGGGATCGGTTGCGGAGCATGTTGTTGGTCGCCGGCGAGCGATAGGCGGAGACGATGTGGATGTAATCCTTGCCGCCGCTGCGCTTATACACCTCCCAGACCAGGTCGAGCAGCCGGGGATCCATCCGGGTCGGCTCGTTCCTTCGCCAGTCGCGCAGAAACCGATTGATCTGGGCAAGGCCTTTGGCATCGAATTTTCCGTCGCGCTTATAGGTAATCGTCGCCTTCTCGCCCGTATGGGTAAAGAACAGCTTCAGGGCGCGATCCTCAGCCGAGGCAAATGATGCGGAACCGACAAGTGCCGGCAGCGCGAACAGAGCCGGCAGAATAGTCTGCGCTGCGAAGCGCTCCGCACGCGACAGGAGCGTGGCAATTCCGCCTGACAAACCTTGCAGTGAATACCTCGACACGAACAAACCCGCCCTACACCAAATACTCGACGACGGGCGGGAACTCCGCATCCATCGGGATTAGTAAAGCCAGCTTATGGTCAATAAATTGCTAACGGGCGGACGCGGAAGCTGGGCGAGTTGAGGATGCGGGTGCTTCATTGGTGCATGGGGCGCCCGCAATACCTCGCGGTTTCAAAGCGAGCTTCGGGCTCACATGCAAATTCCTGTTATCAAAGAAGCGCCAGATGCCCGACTTGCCTTCTGGGGCGCAGAGAAGCAACGCCCTAAACGGCCCTCGCGCACATACAGGGCAACCGAAGTTTGACTGTGGCAAGAGCGAGAAAGCCCGATACGCTGGGCTTTGCAAGCTCAATGCGGCCGATCCATTTGCCTATTGACTGGCATGCTCACTGCTATCGTTAGGCCACAAGCAGAGCCAGATTGCGGATTTCCTGCCGAGGAATTGCCGCTCCTCGTGCCTATAGGCTTCAGCGGCCCTTCAAGGATCGCTGCGGTTGCGGTGATGGTAGTCGTGATCGAGGTCTTTCCAGACGTAGAACCCATTCCAAAGGCCGAGCCACGCTGACAGTGCTCCGAATGAGTCGCTATTTAGCGTCCGGGAAAGTGAACTTTCTCCATTGGAGGGGTCGACCTTCTTCGCCCAAACACCGACGAGAGCCGTTCCCCACCAGCCTGCGATTACTACAGCCGCAATGGGCCAAATATATACGATGGCCGCAAGGCAAATAATCAATATCGCTCTGTAGATGTTGAGCTTCGACATTTCACTCCCGTTTGAAGGCCCCCAATTCCCGGCACTTTAGGCCACTCGAAATTGTCATAAGTTCGAACGTGAGAGTATGGACCCGGGCAAGCCATTCCCTTTCATACCGATATCGGCGCAGATAACTCACTCACAGAGGGGCTTCAATGATGACGCTCGGAACCCCTTTAGAACCAACGTCTTCTCATTTCGGCCAGGAATTCCATCGCTGTCGCAGGAAAACCAGAAGCGTCACCTATCACAGCGTCGATGCCGCATCGTGGGCAAAGCGCTGTCCGGTTATCGTCAACCCACTCTTCAATCTCGGCGGGCTTGAAAGCTTTGCAGCAATGGAAACAGCCACAGTATGCGCTCGCCTCGATATCTCCTCGATTATTGGTGGAATGTTTATGCGCTTGAATTAAGACATTGCCCATGCGGCATCTTTGCCATCCACCCGGGAGGTCGTCCAGTGAGCGCCGAGGGTGGCGGTTACATTGGAAGCGCGCGCAACCTGGTGCCTTTGTTGAGCGGCACCTCATGCATTGAGGGTGGCGCAAGCAAGCGAGTGATCTGCAACATCTCAGGTGACCTGCCACCGAACTTTCATCCGGCAGCGATTAGAGCCCCGGCGGTTTTGAATACGCCAAGTGGCGCGGTGTGAGCAACCGGCGGAAACGCGAAGCTTTCATCTCGCGCAGCGTTGGAGCCGGT